>NZ_JBYTBB010000084.1:0-20502 GCF_058788755.1 Lysinibacillus sp. FW301-JW8 | reverse complement strand
TCGTTTTGAAAAAGGGCTATACTTTTTAATTTGTCACCTTGATTTCATTGACATAATAGTATTTCAACAACATGAAATGACCACTCATCATAGAGTGGTCATTTAAATCTTTAAAGTATTGATTTCAAAAGGTTTGTGTTATTATAGTTCACGTATCTAAATTAAGTACATTAAAAATAAGTAAAGTAAGAAACACAATGTAATGTGATGTTGAAAGGATGATATATATTATGAGCTACGAGCTTACGAAAACCGTATCTCTATATACTCTAGGTTGTAAAGTAAACCATTATGAAACTGAGGCTATTTGGCAGCTGTTTAAAGAACAAGGCTATGAGCGTACTGAATTTGATCATCAAGCAGACGTTTATGTCATAAATACATGTACCGTAACAAATACTGGGGACAAAAAATCTCGTCAGGTGATTCGTCGGGCTGTACGTCAAAATCCAGATGCTGTCATTTGTGTTACAGGGTGCTACGCTCAAACATCTCCAGCAGAAATTATGGCAATTCCTGGTGTAGATATTGTTGTAGGAACGCAGGATCGTACAAAATTGCTTGGCTATATTGATCAATATCGCACTGAACGCCAACCAATTAATGCTGTACGCAATATCATGAAAAATCGTGTCTATGAAGAATTGGATGTACCTGCATTTACAGACCGTACACGTGCATCTTTAAAAATTCAAGAGGGCTGTAATAACTTCTGTACTTTTTGTATTATTCCATGGGCTCGCGGGTTAATGCGCTCACGAGATCCTAAGGAAGTACTACACCAAGCACAACAATTGGTGGACGCAGGTTATCTTGAAATTGTACTAACAGGCATTCATACAGGTGGCTATGGACAGGACTTAAAAGATTATAACTTAGCGCAGTTACTACGTGATTTAGAGGCGAATGTGAAAGGCTTAAAACGCTTACGTATTTCTTCAATTGAGGCTAGTCAATTAACAGATGAAGTCATTGAAGTTTTACGTGAATCAAACATTGTTGTTAATCACTTACACATTCCAATCCAGTCAGGTTCTGACACGGTTTTAAAACGCATGCGTCGTAAATATACAATGGAGTTCTTTGGTGAACGCCTAACAAAACTAAACGAGGCTTTACCAGACTTAGCTGTTACTTCTGATGTTATCGTAGGTTTCCCAGGTGAGACGGAAGAAGAGTTTATGGAAACATATAACTTTATTCGAGATCATAAATTCTCTGAGCTGCATGTATTTCCATTCTCTCCACGTACAGGGACACCAGCTGCACGTATGGAAGACCAAATTGATGAGGATATTAAAAACGAACGTGTTCACCGATTAATCGCTTTAAATGACCAGTTGGCGAAGGAATATGCCTCTCGCTTTGAAGATCAGGTTTTGGAGGTTATTCCAGAAGAGTTTGTTCATGATGGTAGTGAGGAAGAAGGACTACTAACAGGCTATACAGATAATTACTTAAAAGTAGTCTTTGAAGGCCCTGAGAATCTAATTGGACAGCTCGTGAAGGTGAAAATTACACAAGCAGGATACCCTCATTCTAAAGGACAATTTGTGCGTGTGTTAGAACCAGTTAAATAATTAAAAGGAGGATTGCCTATTTTTAATAGGTCAATCCTTTTTTGTTTTGTGTAGGGTAAAAAAGAATTGAAGCAGAGCGAAAGTCAGAGTAAGCTGATCAAAAAAGTCTAAAGCGGAGCGAAAGTCAGAGTAAGCTGATCAAAACAGAATGAGGCGGAGCGAAAATCAGAGCAAGCCGATCAAAAAAAGTCTAAAGCGGAGCGAAAGTCAGAGTAAGCTGATCAAAAAATACTAAAGCGGAGCGAAAATCAGAGCAAGCTGATCAAAAAATACTAAAGCGGAGCGAAAGTCAGAGTAAGCTGATCAAAAAATACTAAAACGGAGCGAAAATCAGAGCAAGCCGATCAAAAAATACTAAAGCGGAGCGAAAATCAGAGCAGGCTGATCAAAAAATACTAAACCGGAGCGAAAATCAGAGTAAGCCGATCAAAAAAGTCTAAGGCGGAGCGAAAATCAGGGTAAGCTGATCAAAAAAGAAGCACTCCTGGTAACAATAAATAAAAGAAATTAGACGATAATGTAAAAAAGTGATATGATTCCAAGAGGTACGTACATCTTGGAATGCGAAGGAGAGTTTTATAATGGGACAAAATTTTGCACGTATGATCGATCATACTTTATTAAAGGCTGAGGCTAAGCAAGAACAAATTGAAAAACTTTGTGCAGAGGCAAAACAATTTAGCTTTGCTTCAGTATGTGTAAATCCGACATGGGTTAAGTACAGCAGTGAGTTATTACAAGGATCAGACGTTGTAGTGTGTACAGTTATTGGTTTCCCACTTGGTGCCAGTACTTCAACGGTCAAAGCATTTGAGGTAAAAGATGCAATTGCGAACGGTGCAAAAGAAGTGGATATGGTTATTAATATCGGTGCATTAAAGGATAAAAAATATGATGTTGTACAAGCCGAGATTGCAGCGGTGGTTGAAGCAGCAAAAGGTAGTGCACTTGTGAAGGTTATTATTGAAGCATGCCTACTAACAGATGAAGAGAAAGTAAAAGCATGTGAATTATCGGTGGCAGCAGGTGCTGATTATGTGAAAACTTCAACAGGTTTTTCTACAGGTGGCGCAACAGCAGAGGATATTGCGTTAATGCGTAAAACAGTAGGTCCAGAGCTTGGTGTAAAAGCTTCTGGGGGTGTACGAAGCTTAGAGGATATGAAAAAGATGGTGGAGGCAGGGGCTACTCGTATTGGAGCAAGCTCGGGCGTAGCAATTATGAATGGCTTAATTTCAGACTCTAATTATTAATAGTAATGAAAATCCTTAAATAGTCAGGGATACGGGGCTGTTCTTTATGAACTAGCCCCACTTTTAGCCCCAACTTCATATAAACTCTGACTAAATGCCGCTACGGATGCCTCTTCCATTTCTTTAAGAACATGACCATATATTTCGTAAATCATTTTAGGAGTGTTTCCTAAACGTTCTGCTATGACCTTAACATTCAGACCACGATTCAATAAAATAGTGCAATGCGTGTGCCTTAAACCATGTAAAGTTATTTTGGGAAGCCTGGTTCTTTGAATAATCTTATACATGATTTTGGCTGTGTTGTTCGGTCCTATAGGCTCCCCTGACAAATGTGAAATAAAAACAAATGTATCATCATTCTCGTATTCATCTTCATCCATCAGTTTTAGTCCATACGACAACAATTTTTGCTTACACCATTTTTTATAGGTTTCTAATTGCTTCATAACAGCTTCTTCCACTAAAATGGTTCTATAGCTGTTTAGTGTTTTAGGCTTATGGGTGCCTCCATAATCCCTGGAACGTTCAATTGTAATTGTATGCTCTTTAAAATTAATATTTTTCCACTGTAATCCACATGCTTCACCGCAGCGCATTCCTGTATAAGCAATTACGAGTAAAAAAGTGTAATTTGTGATGTTTTCATTTTGTTTAGCATCATTCAAAAAAGTTACTAATTCGGTAGGTGTGAGATAATTTTCTTGTTTCTTTCCAGTCTCATCCCTTTTAGTATTAGCAGGTAGTACAATGTCAACAAGAGGATTGTGGAGCAATATTCTTTCTTTAATAGCAGCATTAATAATTGTTTTAAAGACATTGTGAGCTTGATGCACTGTACTAGGCTTGTACTGTTCTGCTAACACATCTATAAAGTTTTCTTGATAGATAACATCATTAAGGTTTTGAAGCTTATAGCGCCCTAGCAAAGGCTTAAAATGGAGACGTATAGCTTGTTCACGAATGAGAACTGAATTATCGCTCCATTTTTTCTTTTTACAATTCTTCTCAAACCATAGATCTACATAATCACTAATAGTTAAATTATCATTTTCTATATGTTTAGTTTCACCGCGCAGCGTTGCAGCTTTTACTACCAGTAGGGCTTTCAATGCTGCTTTTTCTGTTTTAAAGCCACTTTTCTTCTTTTCTCTCCGCTTTCCAGTAGCATCATAATACTTATGCCTAAACATCCACAGTTTTTCTTTATTCGCATTGAAATAGTGATATATTTCTGGTTCTTTTGCTGATTTATATAGTTTCACCTTGTCCATTCCTTTCATGCTTGGGCGAGCGTGTGTATAGGAATAGGTGAGTGTTATTTTTTTAAATTGTATTCAGGAAAAAGCGCTTTTAACATGTCTAGAATACGTTGACGGTCTTGAATAGTTAAGAGATGTCCATTGTAATAAGGTTGTATGTTTTCGATTTCGAAAGCTACACTCTTTAGTTCTAGCAGATTTTTAATGTCTAAAGCACTTTCCAAGGCTTTTGTACGCGAAACTAAACGTTCAATTTGGTTTCTATCAGCAAAATCGACGAATGCATCTACAGTTGGACCATCAATCACCTCTAAGATTTCATCATATTTACCAATTCGTAAAAGATCTATAAAACTTATATCCAGCACTTGCGATATTTTTTGAAGGGTGCTAGTGGACGGTTTCCTTTTCCCGGTTTCAATCTGGGAGAGATAAGAATGCGAAAGATCAATAGAATCAGCTAATTCTCTTAAAGTTAGAGAGTTAGCTTTTCTTTTTTCTTTTATATAATTTCCGATATTCAAGAGTTCACTTCCTTTTGATATTTCTCTCTTTTGTATTGATTATATACAAAATGTTGCAGTTTGCAAATTTTGATTTATGTTTGGTTGCAAATAGTAACATTATATATTATGATTTGTTTACAAGTTGCAACCAATTCTTTTGGTAATAAATTAAGGAGGGGTTTTTATGATTCCTACTGCAAGTATTGAAGTTCAAATTGATGCTCAGGCTATTCGCCAGTATATCCAAAAACAGCTTGATGAAGAGATTCAACAAACATTATGGCTAGTTGATCTAGACAAAATAGCAGAGCTTACATGTATGTCTAAGCGATGGCTAGAAGATGAAGTTATTTCGGATATACGCATGAAGGCAATAGAGATTAAGAAGAATCGAAAACGTTGGTGGCCAGCAAGACAGGCTTTTGAAGTTATCAGTGAAATAACTAGTGAATGGTAAAAATACACGCTTGGGCGAGCGTGTGATATGGGAAGGAGGTGGTTTACCTGTTTAGATACAGAATTTTTACTTCAGAAAAGGCTTTAGGAGATAGCAGAATACCGAAAACATTTGTATGTTCATTTGAAAAACCAGTTCATGAATTATTAGACGATAGTAAATCTTACATCGTTTTGCCAGATGGCTACACAGTGATGAAACATTCGATTACTTATATTCAAGACATTACAAACGGTGAATAGGGAGAAAACTTATTCTTATGTTTAAAGTAGGTGAAAAATAAAAATGCATTACAACATAGAGTTAACGATATCGGCAGCTGGAAACCGAAAATCAACAAAATGGCCAGCTCAAAAAATATTGTGGTCTGATTTTATTAACAAATTAAAAACACCTGTGCGTAGTACGGAAACGTTAAATGATTACTTAAAAATGCCTAAGTCACAGCAAGATGAACTAAAAGACGTTGGTGGTTTTGTTGGTGGATGGTTCCGAGATGATAGAAGAAAAACATCAAATGTGCTTGGGAGGGATGTTCTTACACTTGATCTTGATAACATTCCTTCCAGTGGTACTCAAGATGTGCTTAGAAGGTTGGAAGGGCTAGGATGTACCTACGTTACGTACAGCACCCGAAAGCACAGCGATTATAAACCGAGGCTACGTGTAATAGTTCCTACTAATAGAACAATGAATTCGGATGAATACGAACCTATTGCTCGTAAGCTTGCCAGTTTAATAGGTATCGAGTTAGCGGATCCCACTACGTTTGAGGTAGCTCGATTAATGTATTGGCCAAGCTGTTCAGCTGATAGTCAATATGTGTTCCAATATGCAGATAAACCGTTTTTAGACGTTGATGGCGTATTAAAGATGTATGGCAACTGGTGTAACATTCAGGAATGGCCAGAAGTGCCAGGGGCATCAACTATTCCAACTCGTAATCTAGCAAAACAGGGAAACCCTTTAGAAAAAAATGGTGCAGTTGGAGCCTTTTGTCGTGTGTATGATGTCCATGCTGCAATCGATAAATTTTTACCTGGCATCTATACACTAACAGATGACGGCACCGGTCGTTACACCTTTCTAGGCGGTTCGACTGTTGGCGGTGCTGTTATTTATGAAGATGGATTATTTCTTTTCTCCCATCATGCAACGGATCCGTGTAGTGGCAAATTAGTAAACGCCTTTGACCTGATCCGTTTGCATAAATACGGTGATTTAGATGATGAAGCAAAGGCAGATACACCGGTAAATAAATTACCTTCATTTATACAGATGGTTCAATTCGCCTCAGAGTTAGAAGATGTAAAAGCAGAGTTGGCTGCTGCAAGAGTAGCAAGTCTACATCAGGATTTCGGAAACCCTGTAAATCCTCAAGATTTAGAGTGGTATAAAAAATTAAAGATAGATCCATACACAGGGAAGATTGCAGCAAGCACAGCGAACGTGGAATTTATACTTGAAAACGATTCCTTGTTAAAAGGGCGAATTAGAAAGGACACTTTTTACAATAACATAAAAGGTACTGCACCACTGCCCTGGGCACTAAGAGAAAATACAACGGGTATCTTTACTTGGACAGATGAGGATATTTCAGGGCTAGAAGTATACCTTGAAAAAAAATATGAGATTACAGCAGAAAGGCGAATCTATAAAGCTTTTATAGAGATTTATAATCGTTATCAATTCCACCCTGTTCAAGATTATCTAAATTCGCTTGTGTGGGATGGCATACCGAGGGCTGAAAGAATGTTCATTGATTGGTTAGGTGCCGAGGATATACCAGGCTACACAAGATTAGCTACAAAGCAATTTTTAAAAGCTATGGTGAAAAGAATTTTTGAACCTGGTTGTGAGTATCAGGAAATGATTGTGCTAATAGGTGAACAAGGGATATACAAGTCTAATATATTCCGAGATTTGTCCAAAGGTTGGCACCTTGATAGTTTAGACAGTACAGAAACCAAGATAGTTGGAGAACGAACTGAGGGTACGTGGATAGTAACCCTTGATGAATTGAAACTCTTTAAAAAGTTAAGCGAAGAAGCCAAGAAAGAGTTCATCAGTAGAAGGATGGAGAAGTATCGTGCAGCCTATGCAAAGCTTACAAAAGAATACTTAAGGCAGTTTGTGTTAGTAGGCACATCAAATAAGACTGAGATTCTAAGTGACTATACAGGGGATAGACGTTATATACCTATCCTGTGTGGTCCTAAAGAATACGTGATGCAAAAGGAGCCTGAGAAGTATTTCAAGAATCACGTAGATCAGATATTGGCAGAGGCGGTCATGATGTATCGTGAGGATCCTTTTATCGGCATACCTAAAGAACATTGGCCCGTTTTTGATGAGCAGAGGAAGCAGTTCCAGTATGACAATGAGTATGCAGAAGATGTTCAAAAGGCTATTGAAGTGCTGGGCTACCCTGATAAAATTTCAGTTGAAATGGTGGCGGAAAAGCTGCTCTATGTAGGTGAGCGTCCAACAAGAGAAATTAAGATGAAGATTAAAGAAGCCATAAAGCTGGTGGACTGTTACAAGTCTGTCATGAAAGTGATGTTTATCCAAGGAAAATCTACTAGAAACGGTTTTATAAAAGTGAAATAGTCAATTTGTAATTTTGTAATGTTATTTGTAATGTATTTAAACCTTACTGCCACAAGGGTTTATCTAATAAACATTACAAATTACATTATATATAAAGTTTTAATTATTTAGGTAGTATAGGCAGATTAGGTAAAACACCTATTCCACCTAATCTCTCTAATCTGCCTAATTATATATATATACGTAAAAAATTTGTAATGTAATATTTTTTAGTTTTAAAGCCTTCAAACCGTTGATATGAATGAGTTTTAGGATATTACAAAACGAATTACAAATCACCTGACTACTCTAGGTTAGTAGATCGATACAAGCTTGTCATGAAAGTCATGAAGATTCAAGACAAGCCAACAAGGGATGGTTTTATAAAAGCAGAATAACTTTGTGACCTTTGTGACCTGTTTTGTAACCTCATTCAACCTTACAGCTATAAGGGTTTATCTAATAAAGGTCACAAGTCACACTATTTATAAAGATTAATTATTTAGGGGAGATAGAGAAATTAGGTAAAACCCTATTCTACCTAATCTCTCTAATCTGCCTAATTATATATGTATAAGAAAAATATTTGTGACCGTGACTTTTTTAATTTTTACAGGTTCAAACCCTTGATATGACTGGATTTTTAGCGGTCACAAATTAAGTCACAAAACTCCCAACTTACTCTAGGTTAGTAGGATTGGTTAAATAACAGTAAAAAAGGACATGTAGCATAATAAAAATTGATGAAATGAGGATGAAATCATGAGTGATGTAGCATTGAAAGTATTGGAATATATTCGAGAGAATCCAGGTACAAGTTATGTGGAGGTTGAACGTGTATTTGAAGCAGTAGGGTTTGATTATGAGGGTGGACTTGAAATTTATGACGGAGAGTTTGAGAATATTATCTTTTGGACTGGGTGGAATGAAGAGGCGATTATGTTAATGATTGAGTTGCAGCAACAAGAATTGATTGTCAAAGAGCCAGCAGAGCCACTCTTTTATTTAATTGACGGTAAATATTTACGGCTACCTTTGGTTGAGCGTATTAAACAGTATAAAACTCCGCATTGGCTACCTATAACATTTGTAGCAACTCCTCAAGTATTAGTGTGAGGAATACTATAAAGTAGGCGTTCAAAATGCAGTCCAATGATCTATCACATGCCAGGGTTCAGACTAATAGTAACGTTACTAAATTCAATAGTAACGTTACTTTTCAAATGGAACGGAGTACAACAGTTACCGAACGGAACAGCAATGTTGTACTCCAATGAAAAAAGCCTTATAAAGCGCAGTATTATAGCATTTGTGGGTGTAGTGGACCAATAGCAGCGTTCCATTCCGAAACGGAACTCAATTGCTAAAAAGGTTGCAACGGATGCAACGGTCCGAAACAAACAAATAGCCTCACATTTATACCTGGTTGTATGCGACATACTAAATTTGATGAGGAAAGGTATGCACTAGAACAGATGATTTATAGACGTGTTGAGTTATGGATAAAAAAAGTGAGGTGAGCGACTATGAATTTAGCAGCAATAAGTGATGAATTTGGAGAGCAACTGGCGGTAATGACTGAAGGAACAAGGTATGAAATAGTTAATGAACTTGATAAAGATGATTCATTGATAGAAGGACGGATCCGTAACACTTTATATAACTTGTGGAAGGATTCTACTTCAGATGAGCTGGCCAACTATTTAGAACGAACAGCAGAACGCTATTTTCAGGAGTTGTATGAGTTTTCTTATGGTGTTACTTCATACGATAATGATTGTTGGTTAGCAAAAGGTACTGAACGTTTAGCCTTAATGATAGTAGCTGAAAAAGAAAATCGTAGACGACAAATAGAACGCCTCAGAAAGGGCTACAAGCGTTTTAATAGGATTTTGGAGCAATTACCCACAAAAGATAATGAAGTGCTTCAGCAGTTCTATATGAAGCGTCAGAAGGTTGATTATGAGCTGTTGCGAGGCGTAATAAAAAAGCATCTAACAACGATAGAAGCAGTTTATGCTGCAGACACAGCAGCAGCCGAACAGCGTACAAAAGAGATCAGCGATAAGATTGAAGGACCAGCACCAAAAATAAAGTATTAGGACTGGTGTAGTGCTTCCTGAATGTAGGAGTTCATGTTAAGAAATGCTAAGGTTGCAACGTTCCAAAACGCAACTCAATTCACTTCCCAAACGGAACAGCACCCAAAGAAAACGTATGGTATTCGTGATGTTAGAGCCTTGCAAATCCTAACATTTAACGGAGTACTCCAATCAACTACAACAATTTTTCGTAGTACTACCATGCTACAGAACGACAAAAAGGATGCAACCATGCAACCCAAAAAACTAAAAGGTTGCAACCATTTTGAGCGTTTACGAAACACAACAGCCTTACTATTACACCCCATGAAACCCCAAGATTATATTGCTTTTAAGAATGATAAGTGAATGGAACGCTCCAATCATTTTACGGAACGTTCCAAAGCAGTGCTCCATTACTTTTCCAAAACGAACACTGATTAAGGGGGTGGTACTATGCAACGAGATGAAGGAGGACGGTTTTTACCTGGTAATACTGTAGCACAAGGTAACAGAGGCAATACAAAGCCGAAGTATGGGAATCAGAACGCAAAGAAACATGGCCTATTTTCAAAGGTGCTACATGGTCAACGAATTGAAGGGGATGACTTGATCTTATATGCCTATCATAAAGGGATAGCTATTCGATTCTATAAAGATGAATGGGTACATACTGGGGATGGTTTCATCATTTTTGGTGAGAAAGCAGCACAAGCCGCTTCTTTGCTTAGTATGTCATTTGAAAAGATAATGGTTAAGTGTGATGAAGTTTTTATGTAGGTACTACATGACTTGATAGAGTAACTACACATGAAAGGAGTCGTATGCATGTTTTGTGTGGTTCAGAAAATACAAAAGAAAAAGCAGGATCCGTATGGCACACACAAAGAAATCATTGCCACTGAAACAAAATTCGGCTTTGCTGGCGATGAACCTAAGACTTCATACGGTTACACATACAGCAATGAAAGATTTGAAAGACCTATATTAGACGCCTATAAAATTAGTATTCACCACTCTTATAGAGAACAGGGCAAAGTGAAAAAGAAACAATGGGTGATCTGCACAATGAGTTACTATGATTTGATAGACTCCTGGTATGGAGATCATTACATTCATAGGAAACTAGCCACACAATTAGATGAAATGGGTATTGATGAAGATACCTTTCATAAGCTAATCAATATTAAGCTAGAACCGTTAATAGAGCAAATTGAGCAGGAGTTCCAGTTTACAGAAGAATATAGAGTGAAGAAGGAACAAGAAGCGCTTCTGGCGGCACACAGAACAGCAGAAGAAGCGTTTGAAAAGGAATATGGACAAGGTGAATACAGGTATTGTTATGACATATTTGGGACTTTACGTAATCCAGTTTACTTAGAAGAGCTAAAGTTTAAGAAAAAGGTGGAGGAAGAATACGCAAGGCGTAGTTACGAGGAAAGCAATAAACGTAACTACAATTCGTATGGCAGTAGTAGTTACTACACCGCTTCACAAAGTAACTACACAGATGATGAAAAGAAAGTGCTACATGAAATCTATCGTATGGCATCTAAGAAGTTTCATCCAGATGTGTCTGGGGATGATGGTAGCAAGATGAAGTTTTTAACACAGTTGAAGGAGCAATGGGGATTATAAACAAAATATAGGAGATTTCTCATCAGTTGCCCCGAAGTGGAGTTAAAGATAAATGAATAGAAGAATCGCCTTTTTTCGGAAAAAATGCTTTAGCTAAAGCTGCTGAATATACATTAAATCAATAAAAGCTTTGTTCAAAAGCCATCCAAGCAACATTTGGAAAATAAAGTAGCCGTATATCTAATTAAAAAAACAAAGATATACGGCTATTCGTGATTTAATGTGTACCGAAAGGGGCGCTATTTTTTAAACTTTGGGCTTATGATTTCTATTTACTTAATCATAAAAGAGGAAAAATAAGAAAGAATATCCTCATGAAAAGCTCAAACTAAATTAAATCTTCGAGCTTTTCAACATATTTAATCAAGTTTATAATTCTTTATTTTTATACTACGATCCAACAGAAGATTTATTTCCCTCACGAATACGTTCCATGAATAATAATTTTACCTCTTCATCTTCAAAATATACTCTGCAACCATCAATCCCTCTAGTTAATAACACGTAATAAATATTTTTTATATAATTTGTTAATTCTTCATTATTTAATGGATTATCTGTAGGGTTTCCACCAATGTCAAAGTATGCTTCTTCATCTGCTGCAAAATTTCCATTTTCCACAATCAAATCTTTTCCTACAATAACTCCTACATGATTCAAATCTACATTCTGTATAGCATGTATACAACCAATCTCTGATTCAGAGTTCGTTCTATTAACCCAGTTTTTTGAAGAGTAATTCCAATACCAACCTTTTTCTGTACCATCACTATTAAAACCTTCTACCCAGTCAAAAGTTCTGAATTTATATTTATCTTCTTTTTTCTCTAATTTCTGATAATCCTCATTGTTTTTATATTTATCACTTCTAGAAACCCATTTTCTTGAATAACCTGCAATTACTCTATTTCTAGGTTTACTTGGAATATCATTGGCATCTTCTATATACTTAAACAACTCAGCGATTGAATTGCATAATCCAAAATATTTATTTTCAAATACTTTTGGATTAAAATTCTTATCCTTAGATATTCCTAATCCGTATAATATACCTTTCAAATAATCTTCACCAGTATAAAAGGGTTTCTTAGATGGTTTCTTATCAGTACAATTTATTCTAAATTGTTGAATTAAATTGCACTCAGCAAAATCATTCCTAAGAGCAAATTCGATAATTTCACCAGGCAAGATATTTTGTGGTTTAATTGATTGATCTTCATCAAATAATAATACTAATTGTTTAGTTCGTTTTAATAAGATTTTAAACTCATTTTCTTCTTCTGTTAAGTGTCCCTTAGTAACTTGATGTCCCAAATTTGTTTTATAATATCTATTCAATTTATGAGACTCATCGACAATTATTACATCATAAATTTCATTATGTTGCATAAAACTTGCAATCGTTGTTACAATAATCTTATTGACTAGCTCGAGTAAATTTATAACTTTTTTTACTGAATCAACAGTATTTGTACTAGTAATCATAGCAATTTTAAACTTATCTTTATTTAAATTATTCTCAGCAATAATTTTACCTAAAGCAATAAATAAAACAGATTTCCCTGTTCCCGCTCTTCCATATATTAAATGGCTTTTACTTTGATTTAACTCTGTAACACTTTCAATAGCATCAAGTTGAGCCTTGTCATATGTATTAAACGGGGAATATTTAAATACAAAAGCTTCTCTTAACTCATTTAAATCTGTATTTTTAACCAATTTCCTTTCCTTTAATTCGTTTTGCCAGAGTGGATACAATACATGTTCAATTATTTCATTTCGATATTCATACATTGCTTGTGCACTACCCAAATTATCATTATAAAGTTTAAACTTAGTTTTATCTTTTTCAGCAAACATATATTTTAGTATCAAATGCTCTAATGCTAAAATTGCTGAATCATTGTACAATAATTCACCATATATTAATAACACATCAGTAAACTTTTTAAATATCTCTTTATCTTTTCCTACTATATGTTGTTTATGTCGTTGTAAGAAAAATTCTTTCCCACCAGCTTTACCAATATATAATTCTTTCTCTGATAAATTATAATATATATACGTGACATATTTTTGAGTTAAAATCTGCTCAATAAATGTATGCTTTTTTTCCAGTTCATTTTGAGATGGTAATTGACCATTTATTAATGATAAATCAACTATTTTATATTTTGCCAAAGTAGAGTCCTCCTCGTTGTCTATTACTATTTAAAAATAATAATTTATTAATTTTCATTCTACTTTCAGAAAAATTTAACACACCGATATTATAATTTCTATGTACGCAACCCCTATTAAACGATTCTTTGCATATACAAATCACTCATTACTTTCATTATTTTTAATACATTCTTTTTTAATTAACTTTTAAAAACTTTATTAATTGTAAATTTAGATACATAAAAGAATAGTTAATTACTAATTTTAGGAATGTTCTCTATCAATTGTAACAAAAAAGAGCTTCGCTAACTCTAACAAATCACCAAAACTAAAAAATCATTGAATATAGTAGCAGTAACAGTGGTAAATCATACTATAAAAACTGTACGGAATTACGAAAAGATTATCCAAACGGAGTAGGTGCTGGTCATCCAGCTTATGATAGTAAGCATGATCGTGATAATGATGGATGGGCTTGTGAGAGATAGTTAAATGTATAAAATAGTTTCAATGATTTTTCGTAGATGAAATTCAAAAAAGAAATAATAGAATATGTATGATTAAAGACCACTCTATCTGGAGTGGTCTTTTACTATTCAATCTATCATCAAAATCTATAGAAATAAGCAATTTGAATTATTGTGGTTAAGGTATTTTCTCTTAGATTATATTTCTTATAAAGTATTTATATGGTAACTTTGGTATATAAAAATATATCTGGGGAGGAAATCATGCGTAAGTTACCTTTAGTAATTATTTTCTGTTTAATCTGTTCTTTAATTTTGCCACCTTCGGCTTTAGGGGCAAATACAGAATATGACCATGAAGCATTAATGGAATATGAAGGATATGGGCAAGCAATCTATGAGACATTGGTAGAGGAGACAGCCTATATTACTGGGCAATATACGAACAATAAAGAATATGTCAACAAATCAATTGACGAAGTAAAGGACTATGCAAAGTTTTGGTGGGGAGAAGCTAAAGAGCTAAATCATGCTAGCTTGCAAGACGTTGTCTCAGCTGGCGGAGGGTATTTTTTGACGATTGGTGATTGGTTTAAGAAAATGTTTGGCGGTTATGAGGAAAAGTATCATCCTCCTGTTGTAAGTGACTATAGCAAATATGTCACTTTAGATAATAGATGTTCTACGATGCCTAATTATTGTAACAGTTTTAGTGTTAATACGGGTTATGTGCTTGTTATTAATAATGACAAGCGATTTAAATATTCGGATGGTTATATAGATTTTCATTGGTTTGTCTCTGAGACTGGGAATGCTGATGGTACTGGTTATGGTAGATTGGTTATTAATAGTGGTCGAGTTTATGATGGTAAAACACTTTATTTTTCTCCTGGAGTTTATAATGCTTATTTTAAAAATCGATCCTACGAATATATTAACGGTGATTTTGGTAAAGCCGTCCAAGTTATTAATATTTTTGGCGTATCTGCGCACTTTGAGACAGATGACAGTGTAGTCATAATAGATGACAAACCTAATGATGATTTTGACAGGTTTAAAAAATATTTGGATGAAAAGCTAGACAAGATAGTTACACCTCAACCAAAGCCGTACCTAGTGTGTCCTAATGGCACTAAGATTCAGATGTCTGTATCGGGTAGCACCTTCTTGAATTCTGATGGTACAGTAACGGTGGTTAATAAAGACGGTACTGCACAAGTAGACAATGTAACTTGTCAGCTAGGATGGGAAAAACCAGAAGTTAAATATATAGATGATCGAGCTGCTATTCAGACACCAGACGGCAAATGGCAAGATGCTGAAACTGGAAAAGCTATTGTTGAAAAAAAGCCAACAGAACCAACAGAACCAACAGAACCAAGCAATCCAAGCTGTAATGATTCAGATAATATGGAAGTGGATTCAGGTCAGTGTGAGGGCGAACCTTACTTTGGCTCAAAGCTGGAGTTCATTTTCGGGAATGCAACGGGTAATAAAAACCACATAGAACGTTCTCTTGCCATGGAACTGCAGCTAAATAGCATTGGCATTTTTGACGATGCAAAAGGAAAGAAGCTTGTTTTGGATAATTTGTCTAATGCTTTCGATGATCCTTCGAGTATTCGGGAGACAAAAGAGAATGGTCGAGTAGTCAGAACGTCCGTCCTTACGGGTTCAAATGGTGAATTGAAAGTTGAATCTGTGTGGGATAAAGAGAAATTAATATCCGTTAAGCTTGGTGAAGATGTTGGTGAGGAGCCGGGAGAGGGTAATGGTGAAACTGGTTGGAGTATGCCTAAAGGTGGGGCAGTAATAGATGGTAGAAGATATTCTGAGCATGCTTTAGAAAGAATGGCTCCTGATACACCTGAAGTAAGGGCCGAGTTAACAACAAGAGCGCAAGCAAAAGCTACAGAAAAAGGTTTGGAGCCAGGAACTAAAGAGTATTATGATTTTGTTAGTAAATATGTTGATCCACGTGGAATAACTCCTACAGTTGTAGAAGATGTAATAAAAAATACATCTATAAAACCTGGGCGATATGAAGGTACCTTTATGCATCAAAATGAAAAAGTAACGGTAATCATAAATAGTAACGGAGATGTTATTACCGTTATACCGAGATAGGAGACTATAAAATGTTTATTAAATATGATGAGTATGAACTATTAGAATTGTTTGAAAAAGAACCTGTGGTCATTGGTGATGAAGAGGCGGGTATGTTTATTTACAGTAAAAATGATGACTTAGGATTTAAGCTAGTTTTGACAATTTCTATATATGAGAAACAATGTAATTTAAGTTTAAATTATCAAAGTTTAGCGACTCCAATTTTCGAATTTAATTTACTAGAAATTGATGCCTTAATCTGTGAAGATCAAAAACTAAAAATTATTAGTCACGATAATGAAAAAAGAGTTGAGGTTGTATTCAAACCACATTTTGCATTAAAAAAATTAAATTTATAATGAGCTTTTTATCTAATATTAAACGACCAAAGGAGAGGTGAAAGTGTTACATAGTACAAAGCTATTGAACAAAGTTTTAATGGTTCTTGTAGCCCTATTACTTTTATTTAGCACAAACTACGGGGCTTTTAAGACCTCAGAAGTGCATGCTAATGCTCTAACTGCCACATTTGAAGAATGGGCTGCAGCATCTTATGCAACTGCGGTTGTAGCTACCACAACTGTAGCAGCTAGTGCAATGCATACTGAACAATATTTAAAAGACAACATCGATGAAATGTATCAAACAGCTAAAGAGACATGGCCAAAAATGAGTGCCGATATGAAGTCAAACTTTTTAAGTAGCCTTAATCAGACGGCTGATGGAGTTATTGTGGCTGGAGATTGGATAACAGCTGGATTGGATGCACTTAAGTTTAAGTTTGGTTCATCGGATGCTACTATTCCAATGAGTTCGAATATTGGTCATAACGTTAATGGTCAACTTTATGCTTATTTTAATTTGCAAAAAACTCAAATTCATGTGCAGAGTTCTGATGGTTCTACACTTAGTGGTTCTTTAATTCGCATAGGTTCTAGTACGTACAGTGGTATTGCTTTTTCTTTGGAAATTGATGGTTGGGGTCAATTTTGGTCTCAATGGTATCGTGGTGATACTTTAGCATTGGGCGAACAGTATTTATCACAACTGGAAACATTGGGTGGCATTATGGATGTTAAATCTTTTATAGAAACTGTTTTTGGGACATCTGTGGTACTTACACTTGATGGTAATGTTTTTAATCCAAGTGATAATACTTATAATCGCATGGATCAATGGCTACGTGATGTGGCTATACCTGCAGGTAATTTAGGTGTTTATGTTCCAACAGATGCTATAGGATGGACACCAGATGGCTACCGTTTAGGATTATCTGAGGATGGACAGCAGTTGTTAAAATTACCAGACGGCACACCGTGGGAAGGTGACTATTCTTGGAGACAACCTCTATTGGATACGATTGATGGTCTACCTGCTATATTAGATAGTACTATAGGATCTTGGGTTGATCTTAAAACAGGTAAGAAAATACGTGACGCAACTATACCTGAAATGGCATCCGCTACTGGTGTGGATGAATCAACCGCTGAGTATGTTTTGGTTAGAGCTAAAGATGAGGAGAAGGCTAGAGAGGAAGAGAAGGATTCTGGTGAAGTTGGAAATTTATCAAGAGCACAAAAAAGAAATTTAGAAACTTTGGATAACATTGTAGAAGGTCATCTGACAGAAAAGGATTTCTCGGGCACTCTTCGAGATTTACAAGGGAATCCTGTACCAAAACCAGGTGGTGGATACTGGAATCACTTAAAAGAAATGAAGGATTCTTATAAGGGTTTAAATAAAATTAAAAAAGGATTAGAAGGTTCGTTAAAGAATCCGAATATGAATGAATCCGAGCGTAAAATACTACAAGAGGCATTAGATAAAGTAAACACATATATTAAAAAAATTGAAGATTTATTTTCTTCATATGGAGGTATTACAAAAATGTCTATAGGCATGACAATTGGTGAAGTTTATAATTTACCAGCCCCATACAGTAATGATGGTTATAGCTTGGAACAGTGGTATATGGAACTTTATAACAAACAGGAAGAAGGTTTATCAACGTTAGATGTTATTAGAATGTTAGAACAGAACATTTTGGAAGAGTTAGCAATTAAGAAGGCTGTTGAATTTTTACATGAAGATCCGTTAACGGGCAGTAAATTTGATGGTCAATTAATGGAGACTCTATTATCTACTGATTTGAATAAACTTAATGATTCTATTGGAGATATTAAAAAATTGGTTTCTGAAGTATCTTTAAAATTGAACGAGTTGGATTGGTTAAGTGTTGAAGATAAAGAGGAATTTGCCGATTTATTAAAAGACTTTCTAAATAAATCAACAAATAATATATAAATATTCTTTTAATCAAAAATGCATACAACCTATGGGTGATAGGTGGCAATAAATAGGCATTATCAAAACACTTACTTCGGTAGGTGTTTTTTTATTCATTATTTATTGTACATGTATGTCAGAAACAAGCATGCGAGGCTACTAAATCGGTAGTCTCTTCATAGTTGGATAAAGTTGATATATTTTCCTGTTAAATAGTATGATAGTTATATTATGTATATAGGGAGAATTTTATATGACTGAACAAGAAATGAAAAAAAGATGTTTTATTATAACTCCTATTGGTGGAGAAAGAAGCGATATTAGAGACGCATTAGACGGGTTATTAAAAAATGTATTAGAACCTATATTACATGATTTAGGATTTGATATTACTGTAGCACATCAAATGAAAGATTCTGGATCAATAAATACTCAACTAATTACAAGAATAATTGAAGATGAATTATGTATTGTTAACTTAACAGGTTTAAATCCTAATGTTATGTACGAATTAGCAATTAGACATGCTGTTGGGAAACCAGTGGTGATAATTGCGGAAAATGGAACAAAATTACCTTTTGATATTGTTGATCAAAGAACAATTTTCTATTCAAACACAATGTTAGGAGCAGTGCATTTAAGAGAAGCACTTAGCGAAATGGTTAACAATATTTTTTCTAATCCTGAACGTACTCCGGATAATCCAATTATTAGAATTATTAAAGATAATGCAATATTGGATAAAATTAAGAGTGATGGAGGAGAACATAGTGAATTAACTCTAGTGTTAAATAAAATATTAAATTTAGAAAAAATTGTTAATAACGAAAATAGAAACGTTATGATAGATGTCAAGAGGAGAAGTAAGTACCAGTATTTGTTGGTTTATAATGGTGAATTAGATTTAATTAAAATAATGATGTCATTTGGGAACAAATTTGAAATTATAGCGGGACCAACAAACGATAATGAAAAAAATAATAAAGTTTTCATTTTATTCACATCTCCTGTATCTAAACATGAATTGGAAGTATTCGAGAGATTAATAGAAGAACAAGGAGTAGTAGTAATTACATTAACTGAAGTAATAACAGAGGATAGCTTAAGCTTTTAGGTAGAGTCACTCTTTCGTTATTTAATAATAGGTTATAAACAAAAAAGTCTTAGATTATTTACGAGAAGGAACATTATAAAATTTTCTACTGCTATATATAAAAGCAACATTACAAAATATACAGCACTTATTGTTTATAAAACTAATTATGGTCACATCTACGACCGCTTAGAGAAGACGTACGAGCGTTTTTGCTCTATCTTGGATAGAGTTAACCTACACAAGATGTGGAAGTGCTAAAACAGTACTTTATAAAGCGAAAAAAGGTTGATTATGAGTTACTACGAGGAGTTGTGAAAAAGCATCTTAAATTTATCGAGGCATACTATGATAAAGACACAGAAGGTGCAGAGAAACGTTCAAAAGAAATCACAAAAGATATCGAAGGACCAGCACCAAAAGTTAAGACAATAACGGTGCAACAACTGGAAAAGAATAAAAAGAGAGCAATGAAGCAATTAAATAAATTGTTTAAATAGACACTTACCTTTTGGAGGGCACTGAAAAACTAAAAAAATTCACTTTTTTATATTAGAAATTTGTCTTTTGTTAGATTTGAAAACTTAAAAAAGTCGATTTGCATCACAATTTTTGTGGCAAATCGACTTTTTCAGTGCCCTTACCTTTTGGGGGGTGTTTTTCTATATCCACACTAAAATGCATTTTAAGATTAGCATGATTATAGAGACACTAATTAATTGAAGTTGCTGTCACTTTATATAATATTAAATGGAATATTTGTAATAATTGTAATTACATTATCCTATATGGTATATAATACTTTATGAGGTGATTATATGGAAAGTATATCAATAAAAAATTTAAGAAGTATAAAAGATTCTGGAGATATAAAAATTAAACCGTTAACGATACTTCTGGGTAAAAATAGTTCTGGAAAAAGTACATTTTTACGTTTTTTTCGTAAGCCCGTATTCAAATAACGCATATAATCACGTAGCACCTCTCGGTACTATAAAGGTATCAATTAAAGGAGGTG
>NZ_JBYTBB010000083.1:0-20874 GCF_058788755.1 Lysinibacillus sp. FW301-JW8 | reverse complement strand
ATGTGTCGAAAAAAATTTTTTTGACACGTAAAAGTGGCGTGAACCATTGATATATCAACATTTATAGAGGGAGGTTTAATCAATGAGTTATGATTCTTATTATTACAATGATTATGATGCGGCGTTAGGCGGATTTTTTTTGTTGATTATTATTGCATCTCTTGTATTAGGTTTAATCGCATATGTTGTTAGTGCACTAATTTATTTTATGGCTTCTAAAACAAACGGCTTCGGTGATATAGCTTACATTGCCTGGATACCACTTATCAATGTTTATAGCCTTTTCCTGTTAACAGCAGATGGTGTTGATAATGAAACTGTCCGTGCTGCAGCTTTAAAAAATACGCTTATTTATGCTGGTTTAATTATCGTTTCATTTATTCCATTTATCGGCATCATTGCATCACTAGGCGCTGCTGGCTTCACTTTATACTTCACTTACCGTCTATTCTATAGATGGACTGGCGAAGCTGGGAAGGCTGTCCTATACATTATTCTCACACTTATAACAGGTGGAATATTCTTTATGATTTATGGTTTAATGCGTATGAACAGACCTTTCGTTGCCTAGCACTAGTGAAACCTTTTTTGTCACCTGACAAAAGAGGTTTTCTTAATCACACAGTTTCACACTATAATGTCTCATAGATTTGGGAATGCCTTTTAATGCAAGGACTCCATTATAAACTAAATATCGAATTCTATACTCTATATAGAAGATGTTTGGACACTCGTCCATTTGAGATATCAATTCTGTAATCACAGTTCCTGTCTTAATAAAATCCTTCATCGTTTGTTCTTTATGTAACTTCTCAATTACGTTTATAATTAATGCATCAAAATACTCCTCTGATACACTTATTATTTCCCCATGCCCCCACCGTCGTAATAAATTCTTTGTTTGTGATAAATGTTCCCATTCTTTTTGAAGAAATAGTCTCTCCTGAACAGTTAGAGGCTTTTTTTCACTATTCGTAAAGAGCTGACTTAATGACAGTGATGTAAGATGTCCTGTATCTCCAAATTTATTGTGCTCAGAGGTTTGCATAAGATAAATTTCATTTGCCTTATCGTTTAATAAATAAAGAAAGAATCGTAAAAAACACTGTTCATTCGCATTGTTTCCAATCCAAATGTAAATAGGAAAATGATTAGGAATATCAACTATTTCACGCAAAGTATTTACAAATTTATGATATTCAATATGATCATCCTGCTCATTATTAATATTTTCAAATAACCATTCTTTACGGGAAACACGCCCTAACTTCTCTTCCAACAGACACAATGGACCGATAGAGAGATCATCAGAAAATGCAATAATATGTCTTGGGGGAGCAAGTGCTACCCTTAGTGACCCAGCTGCTGATTCTGAGCAAGTAATATGAACCACCTGAGAAGAAGGTGTTATGGATTCATACTGTGATACAGAACGTTGTTGCTGAATAGCGTCGTTTATGATTTCCACTATATTATAAAGTTGCTCTTGCTCAAGATAGAAACTCCAAGAATTCTCTGAGGGCCTACTCTTATCATGATTAAACGCTTCAAATTGATGAGGATGCTGTAGTTCGTATGCCTCCCATTCACCTATATTGATTACATCTTCTAAAATGACATATTCAAGTGTTTTGATTTTAAACACAGTGACTATATTCGGTTCAATTAATAAATATACAAATGGATAATGGACTTTTAATTTAATAAGATTCATCCCCTTTTTATATAAATTTTACCATATCGCCTAAAATAATTCTTTTTTCTATTCTCTACCATTATTTTTTCGAAAAAGAAGTTAGCTAGCAGGATAAATATGCTATATTATAGTTAGAAAATTTAGAATTTCTTATTTCACAATAAAGGGGATTGATGAATGTGTATGAAAATATTTTAAGACACCCTGGACCTACGCCTATTCCAAAAAAGGTTCAGCTTGCAATGAATCAGGATATCTTTAGCCACCGAAGCTCAGAATTTGTGGAACTATATCGTGAAACGACTGAATTAGTGAAGCCAATTTTCGGAACAAAACAAGATATTTTATTACTTCCTTCAGGTGGTACAGCTGCTTTGGAAGCAGCTGCGGTGAATACTGTTTCAGCTGGTGAAGACGTTGTTGTTCTGACAGTTGGAGCATTCGGTGACTATTTTGTTTCGATTTGCGAAAAATACGGCTTTAATGTACATAAGCTTGAAAAAGAATGGGGACAAGCTTGTACAGCTGAAGAACTAAGAGCATTTTTACAGCCCTTACAAGCGATTAAAGCTGTTTTTGTAACATATAGTGAAACTTCTACGGGTATCTTGAATCCTGTCGCTGAATTAGCACAAGTTGTTAGAGAAGAAACAGATGCTTTAGTCATTGTAGATGGAGTAAGCTGCATTGGAGGAGCACCTGCTGAAATGGATGCGTGGGGTGTCGATATTCTTGTCACAGGCTCTCAAAAGGCTATGATGCTACCACCAGGACTTTCACTTGTTAGCGTTAGTGACAGAGCATGGAAAGTTATTGAGGAAAATAAAGCACCATCCTATTACTTAAATTTATTGAGCTATCGCAGCTGGGCTGAAAAAGGAATGACGCCAAACACGCCAACAATCACACTTATCTATGGACTAAATGAGGTATGCAAACTAATAGAGCAAGAAGGCGGCTTTGATAAAACCGTTGCACGTCATGAATTAATGAAAAATATGGTGCGTAATGCTATGAAGGCACTAAATATTGAACTGTTAACTGATGACGAACATGCCTCACCCACTATTACAGCTATTTTAGCACCAAAAGGCATTGATCTTGGTGAATTCCTAACACATTTAAAGCAACACTATCATTTAGATTTCGCTGGTGGACTTGGCCACTTACAAGGAAAAATTTTCAGATTTGGTCATATGGGCTATTGCTTCCCAAGTGATATTTTACAAGCTGTTTCATTAATGGAGGCCGCACTACAAGACTTCTCCTATGATTTTGAGCCAGGTGCTGGAGTACGCGCAGCACATGAAGTATTTTTAGCTGCTCAGCAAAAACAGCTTCAACGATAAATTATCAGGTGACTGACCATGCAAACCCAAATCTCCATTTGGTGGCTTTTTTTGCGCCATTCCTCAAGATCTTACACCTGTAGAGTTGGGAGTCTTCAGCTGAATGAAGATAAATTATTTTTTAAATAAAGTGTATAGAAAATAATAATTGGTCCAAACTATTAAAGATTTCACTTCAAATCCAATGACTAGGAGGGTTAACCCGATGAGTGGGATGGATTGAAAACTCAGAAGGACCATCAAAACTGAATGAAGCTAAAGCAAGTTGTCTTAAAGTTTTTAAGATCCCATGCGGAAGCGAGGCAGTGTGTCATGGAGCATTTAAAGTAAGTGAGAATCAAGCCTGGAATATTATTTCCAGGCTTTTTGTTTTGATACTTTTCATACATACTCCCTAGAAAAAACGATATTTGAATATCTGTTTTCAACAAACTCAACAACATATAGTACTGTTTTTAATTGACTTCTCACTTTTTGTATCCGTTACATTCACAAAGACTTATTATAGATAATCTATAGTATAAATTATTAATATCACTCCAACTATACACATAATCCAGGATAGGGCAGAGCTTGAACTGCTTGATATTTTATTCCGAAGATTAACTAAGGTAGGGTTTATCAGCTTTCCAAACAATTTATATCCTAAAAATATAAGTAGAGCTGGTAGAACCATAATAATATTGTAAACTGCTATAATTGAAATCCTTTGATAAAAAGGTATATCAATTGTAGTTAATAAACCAATAGCTGCAAAATACGGTAAAGCCATACCTGCCTCAATGATAAAAGTCGTAACACCAATAATAATAATTGAGAATAAACTATGTGTTTTAGGCTTTGGAATATTACTGTTTTTATTTATGGGGATGAAAAAGCTAGCAATAAATAATATCACCCCTATTATGAAGATTATCCAGCTAAATATTTTATTTTGAAAAATAGTTGAGAATGTTTCTATAATAAAATTTAACCCTAACATCATGATGATACCTAATGAAAAATACAGTAGTACGACCGTAATTAGATATGTCAATAATCTTGATGTTAAATTTTTATTGTCTGTTAAAACCAGAAATAAAGTAACGCCAATAATTGTTGGACTTAATGTATCTAAAAGAGCTAAGCCACCTAAATAAATTAATATATCAGTTCCCATCTTTCCTCCCGTATGTGTTCAAATAACTATCATTTATTATCGAGATAATGTATATATGCCTTTTCCAAAAAATTAAGGACCTCTTGATCAATTGGATATAGGCTATATTTTTTTGATTCCTCAGGTGACATTCTAATGTCCCAAAGTTTATCTAAAAAAACATCTTCGCCTTTAAAGTCTTCATCTTTTTTTACATCCATTCTCTCAATGATATTTTGTATTCGAGAATTACTATAACCAAGGTGCATATATTTTTTTAATTGCCCTACTAAAGCAATCCACTCTAAAGAGTCTGGATCACTACTAGCCATGTTAGGAAGCTTTTCTAGTACTTCCGTGTTTTTAATATTTAATTTAGCTTGATTATAATTTAATGCTTCTTTAGCATCCTTATTATTATATAAATCTATGATTTTTTTAATCCTAAATTCTTCTCCATCAATCGCTATACCGTTTATTAGCTCCCTTAAACTTATTTCTATCTTTAAAAGACGGTCCTTTTCTTTTATCACATAAGATAGTTGTTTCATTAGACTATTAGGCCAATCCCATTCTTCTGACTCTAACATAATTTTGATCTCGCTTAATTGAAATCCTATAGTTTTTAGGAATTGTATTTGCTGAAGTTTCTTTAACTCAGTGTTTGAGTATAATCGGTGACCTCCTTCAGTTTTTGATACAGGTTTCAGAAGTCCTTTTTTGTCATAAAATCTTAAGGTTCTAACTGATACACCGCTCAACTTCTTAAATTCGTTAATATGATACAAGTTAATACCCTACTTTCTTATTCATTTGTATGATTAAAAAACATGATTTTTAATACATAACCAATCCCTAAACCAATTAGCACCCCTGGAAAAGCATTATCAAAAAACAAACCTACTCCGGCTCCAATAATAACAAAAGCATAAATAATAATATCGTCTTTTTTCAAAATAGGATTCTCCTTTTAAATGTATTAAAGTTAAGCTCTTTTACAGTATAAAAGATGACGTAAGGTCACTTTCAACCTATAAAGCATCCCATTGCCTAAAATTTGAAACCGACCTTACGTCATTTAATAAAATCAGCTTAAAGGAGCATTGCTGTTAGAAGGATTTTCAGGGGCTTAAAAAAGAAAAAGCCCTCTTGTATGATGCATGAGTGTCAACGCCTAAATTGACCCACCATCACACAGGAGGACTCCATTTATGAAATCTAATACAAACCAAAAGATTAATCAAGTCTCTGAAAAAACATTCGTCATCAGTATCAATATTGCCAAGCTGAAATTTTTACTCATTATAAAATCTTCATGCCTTTTTTAAATACTCCTCACGCATCTCTTGTGGCACCATACTCCCACCTGTTGCCCATACAAGATGTGTAGCTTGCTCCATCTTATCAACTAAATCATGCTTTTCTAAATAACTTTGCCCATTTTTCATTAACTGAATCGGTCCAAACATTCCTGCATGTGCAGATGGCTCTAAAAATAATCCTTCACTATCCATTGCCAAACCTAATGATGTAAACAATTCTTCATCTGTCACCGTATAACAACCACTTAAATATGTTTCCATTACTTTTCCGACAAACTTAGAAGCACGACCTACTGCTAAACCATCTGCTTCAGTTTTATTGTCTAAGCCAATATCCTCTACACTAATTTCATCATGTAGACCTGTCAGCAAACCGATTGTCATGCAAGGTGATTCTACTGGCTCTGCAAAGAAAATATGCACATGCTCTCCAAAAAGCTCACGAAGTCCATATGCAACCCCACCAGGTCCACCACCAACCCCACATGGTAAATACACGAACAATGGATGTGCTTCATCTACTTTAATGTTCGTCTTTTCAAATTGGTGCTTTAGTCTTTTCGCTGCCACTGCATAGCCAGCAAAAAGATCTTTTGAATTTTCATCATCAATAAAATGACACTTTAGATCTTGCTCAGCCTCTAGACGACCTTGCTCCACAGCGACACTATAGTCAGCTTCATATTCGATTACTGTTGCACCTTTTTCGCGCAGCAATGCTTTCTTCCATTCCTTTGCGTCACTCGACATATGTACTACGACATTAAAGCCGAGTTTCTTGCCCATAATGCCGATGCTTAATCCTAGATTACCGGTAGAGCCAACTGCAATTGTGTACCGCTGGAAAAATGATTGGAAGTCCTTCGTTGCCAACACCGCATAATCATCCTCTTTTTTTAGCTTCCCACTGGCAATAGCTAGTCGCTCTGCATGTCTTAGTACTTCAAAAATACCTCCGCGAGCCTTAATAGAGCCTGAGATTGGCAAGGCATGATCGCATTTTAAGATAAACTGACCAGGAATCGAAACGTCAAATTCCTCAACGAGAGCTTTCTTTATCAATGGTATATCCTGAATAGTTGATTCAATGAGACCTTGGCTTTCCAAAAGCTCTGGGAATGCTACTATTAAATAAGAAGAAAAGCGTGAAAGGGTTTCTTCCGCTTCCTCAACTTCTTGCAACGAAAAAAGATTGGTTGTCGCCTCTTTTTTCCAATTTGTATTTTCCCAAAGCACAGTACTCTTATTTGTTAGCTCTTTTAGTATTGGAAATTGCTGAAATAGTTCGTGTTTAAGTTCATTTTTCACCTTTTGATTCCTCCATTTTTTTCGCTAGAATTGCTTGTTCACAAATTTGTCGAAATTTCAATTTGAACGAAATATTGTTTTCTTGTGTTCTTTTTTTTGGTCCCTTTGTACGTCCACCTGCACGTCTAATTTTCTGCCCAACATGTCTCATTTCGAGCAAACGTTCGATATTTTCATTGGACATTTCTCGTCCATTTTGATCAATAGGATATCCCCCTCTTGCCAAAACCATTGCTGCTAAACCATAATCCTGTGTAATGACAATATCGTGTTTTGAAAGCGCATTCACTAGCGTGAAATCAACCGAATCTGGACCTTTAGGAACAATTATTGTTATTACATTATCACGTTCAATACGGTGGGATGTATCGCAAAATAAGATAGTTTCAATCTCAAACTCAGATGATATAGATAACGCTAAATCCACTACTGGACAGGCATCAGCGTCAATTAGAACCTTCACAATAAGGCATCATTCCCTTCTCATAATTAGATGAATAACTCACCCTAAAATTATTTCAGCATAACATTTTAACGACCCCTCTTGCTCAATTTTTCACAAACTTTAGACTGTTGGAAAAAGTATTTTATTGAATAGTGTGAAAAATAGATATACGATACACCTATCAAATAATTGGAGGTTTTCATTATGACAACTACAACTGTTAGCAATGAACAATTAGCAAAAGAATACGTGGATGGTGTATTCGAGCAACTAAAACAACAAAATAGTCATCAGGCGGAGTTCTTACAAGCAGCTGAAGAAATTTTCATTTCATTAGTGCCTGTATTTGCACAACACCCTGAATATATAAAAGCCAATATCTTATCACGTATCGTTGAGCCAGATCGTATTATTTCCTTCCGTGTTGCTTGGCAAGATGATAATAATCAAGTACAAGTAAATCGTGGTTACCGTGTTCAATATAGCAACGTAATGGGACCATACAAAGGCGGACTTCGTTTCCATCCTTCTGTTAACGAATCAATCATTAAGTTTTTAGGTTTTGAACAAATCTTTAAAAATGCTTTAACAGGCCAACCAATCGGTGGTGGTAAAGGTGGTTCAAACTTCGATCCAAAAGGTAAGTCAGATTCAGAAATCATGCGTTTCTGTCAAGCATTCATGACTGAATTATACCGTCATATTGGTCCAGATGTCGATGTTCCTGCTGGCGATATCGGTGTGGGTGCTCGTGAGGTTGGCTTCTTATGGGGCCAATACAAGCGTTTAACAAAAGCAAACGAATCTGGTGTATTAACTGGTAAAACGCCTGGCTATGGTGGTTCTTTAGCTCGTAAAGAGGCAACTGGTTACGGTACAGTGTACTTTGTTAAGGAAATGCTAAAAGATACAAATGATTCTTTCGAGGGTAAAACAGTCATTGTTTCTGGTTCAGGAAATGTATCAACTTATGCGATTGAAAAAGCACAGCAATATGGCGCAAAAGTAGTTGCTTGCTCTGATTCTTCAGGCTATGTGTATGATCCTGAAGGTTTAGATCTTGATGCGATTAAAGAAATTAAAGAAGTAAAAGGTGACCGTATTTCAACTTACGTAAACTATCGTCCAAATGCTACTTTTACGGAAGGTTGCACAGGTATCTGGTCAATTCCATGTGATATCGCACTTCCATGTGCTACTCAAAACGAAATTAACGGTGATTCAGCTCGTACATTAATTTCAAATGGTGTCAAAGCGATTGGTGAAGGAGCAAATATGCCATCTGACCTTGAAGCGATTAACGAATTCTTAAATGCGGGTGTTTTATTCGGACCTGCCAAAGCTGCAAATGCAGGCGGTGTTGCTGTATCTGCTCTTGAAATGGCACAAGATTCAAGCCGTGTATTCTGGTCATTTGAAAAAGTAGATGCGAAATTACATCAAATTATGAAAGATATTTATGCAGACAGTAAAGCAGCTGCTGAAAAATACGGCTATCCAGGAAACCTTGTAGTTGGGGCAAACATTGCTGGTTTTGTTAAAGTAGCAAATGGTATGATTTCTGAAGGCATCTATTAATAATATTCTTTTTTCAACTAAATTAAAATGGAATCTCTGATAATAGAAGAGTCAACCATGTTTTAAATTTAGAATTTTCTTAATTTCATTAAAGATGATAGCGAACATTCGTTATCATCTTATTTTTTAGTAGAGAAAAGTGAAATAAACATAAAAATAAAGCACTAAAACGAACAATTTTAATATTAAAATATTAAAATATTCGTGTTATACTATTAGGGTACTATGAAATATTGGAGGGTTTTTTGTGGAATTATTGTATACAGGTAAAACGAAAAATGTGTTCAAATTAGAAGATGGTCATTACTTATTGAAATTCAAAGATGATGTAACTGGAGAAAATGGTGTATTTGATCCAGGTGCCAATACTGTAGGATTAACAATTGACGGTGCTGGACTTGCTGGTCTTCGCTTAACTTCTTATTTCTACTCAAAACTAAACGAACAAGGTGTTCCTACTCACTACGTAGATGCAAACTTCGACGATGCCACAATGACTGTAAAGCCTGCAACGGTTTTTGGTAAAGGTTTAGAAGTTATTTGCCGCTTTAAAGCTGTTGGTTCTTTCTTACGTCGCTATGGCGCTTACGTACAAGAAGGACAAGATCTAGATTCATTCGTAGAAGTTACGATTAAAGATGACGATCGACTTGATCCTCCTATTTCTGAAGATGCTTTAGCTATGTTAAACCTGTTAACCCATGAAGAATATGCTATTTTAAAGCAACGTACAATTGAAATTTCTAAATTTGTTGCTGCTGAGCTTGCTAAAAAAGACTTAACACTTTACGATATTAAATTAGAATTTGGTCGCGATGCGAAAACAAATGAAATTTTATTAATTGATGAAATCTCTGGTGGTAATATGCGCGCTTACAAAGGCGAACAATATATTGAACCGTTAGAGCTTGAAAAAATTATGTTAGTTGACTAATCATTCATTTCCTCAAATTGCAATCTGTTTGGAAAAGGGTGTTCATAAGTTTATTTATCACATTTTAATTTGTTCAGTAAGTATTTCGGTACTACTGAACAAATTTTTTTATTGGACGAAACTTTTCACCAATCCATCCGTATATTGTATAGAATCATATATTTCATGAGCATTAACTTAGAGAGGTGGTTTAATCCCTTTCTTTTGTATGAAGTGTAATATTAATTTATTTGGAGGTAGTTTAATGGAAAACTATAATGACACACAACAAGAAAGACCAAAACTTAATCCATTTCTATCTGTTTGGTTGCATCCAAAGCAAACAGCCCGCTACATGATTGACGAAAAAACAATTGGCTATGCCATACTGATTCTTTCCATTGGTTATATTGGTTCGTTATTATCAGGGCTGATTGATCAAGAATTCATTCCAGACTTTTCTCCTTGGGTACTGGCGTTATTCTGTGTAATATTCGCGCCCATTGCAGGTATTATTGGAACAGGGTTTTCTGCTCTTTTAGCATGGTTATTCGGTAAGCTTTTCAAAGGAACTGGTACATTCTCTGATTTATTCAGAAGCCTGAGCCTAACAGCCATACCGTTTATTGTTCTTATTCCTTTTTATATTATTTGGCTAATGACCTCACCTGAGTCCTTACTGGATGCAAACTTCATAGGTTCGTTTCCTTGGATTTTCTGGCCAACAATGTTAGTGACGATTGTGGTTAGTATTTGGTCATTCGTGATTAGTGTAGGCGCTGTGGCAGAGGCACATCAAATCTCAAATGGGATGGCCTTCTTAACAATCTTTATCCCAACGATTATTTTATTTGTCATTTTCTTCGTACTTTTCTTTATCATCATGATTGGCATTATAGGTATTGGCATGATGTAAAAAATCTCCCCCTCTCGCTTTTGAGAGAGGGAGATTTTAGTTTTATAATTTAAATTGTGCCACTAACCCCTTCAATTTTAAGGCTAATTCCGATAATTGCTCAGATTTTCCTGTCATCTCTTCCATCGAGCTACTTGTTTGCTCTGTTGTAGCAGTTGTTTGCTCAACACCAGCCGCAGATTCTTGTGCTACTGCAGCAATTTCCTGTATAGCGCTATTCATTTTTTGACCATCTTCTGACACGACCGATAAATTGATTGAGATTAATTTAACACTTTCTACCACTTTATTAATGGATTCACTAATTGTGTTAAACGTTTCATTTGTAGCTTTTATTTGATTTGTTCCAGCCTGCACCTCTTGATAGCCACCCTCTAAAGAAGCTGTTACAACATCAAAATCCTGTTGAATATTTGTAACAATACCTGTAATGTCATTCACTGAAAATGCCACTTGTTCTGCTAATTTTCTAACCTCATCTGCAACTACTGCAAATCCTTTTCCGTGCTCACCAGCTCTAGCAGCTTCAATTGCAGCATTTAAAGCTAATAAATTAGTTTGATCCGCAATATCTTTAATGACAATGACCAATTTTGATATTTCTTGAGCTTGAGCATCTAAATTTTTTACTCTCACTACAGCGTTTTGAACAATATTATCTATTTTAACCATTTGACTATTAGAAGTGGCCATCAAATAACTTCCCTCTTCGGTTAGTGCCAACACATCAACAGAAGATTGGTGTATGTGTCCACCATGTTGATTCGTTTCCAACAAATCTGAGGTGAAACGTTCCATCAATGATGTTAGCTCATTAGCATGATGAGCTTGTCCTTCCGCACCAGATGCCAATTCATGCATCGTTATTGCTACTTGCTCTGTTCCCATTTTTACTTCTGTTGCTGATTGCGTCAATTCTTGACTGGAATGATTAATCATATCTGAAGCTTGATAAATATGGAGAATCATATCCTTTAACTTTAATTGCATTTGATTCATGGCACTTGCTAATTTTCCAATCTCATCTTTGGATTTAATTGTCATCAATTCCCGAGATAGATCCCCTTCTGCAAAAAGTTCCATTGCTTCAGCAACTCGATTAATGGGCTTAGTCATACTACTTGCGTATAACCAAATTACGAAAATCCCAACAACAATTGCAATGCTGATCACCACTAATGTTAATTTTAAAATACTATCCGCTGGTTTATTAAATTCTATTAAATATGTACTAGCACTTATCGTCCAACCCCAATTTGGTTCCGTTTCCGCATATATCCCTTTCTGTTCTAGGGTCTCTGAATTGGGCATTTTCCAATCATATGTAACAAAGCCTCCACCATTATTCCCAACTTTAATTGCATCTTGGATATATTTAACGCCATTACTATCCTGTTCCTCCCACACATTTGATCCCTCTATGCTAGGATGGGCAATTGATTTCCCTTCTTGGTCAACAATAAAAATGTATCCATTCTCACCAAGTTTGATGTTCTTATTAATTGGCCGTTTTCCTTCTGCATCTTTTTCACCTAAAATTAGTACCTTCACTTTTTCTTGAGCTTCTGTTAACGGAATTTTCCCTGCTTGTACCTCTTGATTTAATTGCTCAATCATTGCAATAGTCATTTCCACACTATTCTTTAAGTTTTCTTTCCCAACAATTTCTAGATTCGTCTTACTCTGTTGATAGCTAAAAAAGCCTAAAACAACTAAAGGAATCATTAAAAGAAGTAAAGAGAAAGCAATTAGTTTTGTTTTAATAGATTTGAATTGTATCAATAATTTCATATGATTAAACCATCCTCCTTTAATTTAAAATACTAAAGACCTATATTTTATTAAAAATTAAAATAAATAAATACTTTATTCTTTTAAAATATAAATATAAAACCATTACATTATACTCATTATATCTTATTACACTAATAGACAAATAACAACATTTTTCGAGCAAATTCTACACAAAAAACAGATGTAGAAAAACGTATTGTTTTTCTACATCTGTTTTATAGTTGTTACACGGTAAGCACCGTATTTTGTTGGAATAACTCAGATACGCCTGATTCTACAGCAGCACCACTTACAGCACGCGATACAATTTCAACGACACGTCCATCTAAGGATTTGGGAACAATATATTCTTCATGTAAGTCCTCATCGCTAACAAGAGATGCAATCGCCTCTACTGCAGCCAGCTTCATTGCCTCATTGATATCTGTTGCACGTACATCTAATGCTCCTCTGAAAATTCCTGGAAATGCAAGTACATTGTTAATTTGGTTTGGATAATCTGAGCGTCCAGTTCCCATAACACGTACACCCCACGCTTTCGCATTTTCATACGTAATTTCTGGATTTGGATTCGCTAATGCAAATACCACAGGATCATCATTCATAGAAGAAATATGAGCTTCTGTTAACAAGTTTGCAACAGATACACCAATAAAGACATCAGCTCCTACCAGCGCATCATCCAAAGTACCGTGTATTTTATGAGGATTCGTTAAATGAGCAACAGCTTCCTTAATTGGATTCATTCCTTCAACGCGTCCTTCATAAATAATTCCTTTTGTATCACACATATAAATATTTTTGTAGCCCATTTGTACAAGAATACGTAAAATAGCAATACCTGCCGCACCTGCGCCGTTAATGACAACCTTCATTGTAGTCACATCTTTCTTTACAATTCGATTGGCATTAATCATCCCTGCACCTACAACAATTGCTGTTCCATGCTGATCATCGTGGAACACTGGAATATCACATTCTTGACGTAGACGATCCTCAATTTCAAAACATCTTGGAGCCGAAATATCTTCTAAATTAACAGCACCAAATGTTGGGGCAAGCGCCTTCACAATGCTGACGATTTCATCCGTATTTTTTGTATCTAAACATATAGGAAAAGCATCAACATTGGCAAAACGCTTTAATAAAATTGCCTTCCCTTCCATTACTGGTAATGCCGCCTTTGGACCAATGTCCCCCAACCCTAAAACTGCTGTACCATCTGAGACAATCGCAACCATATTTCCCTTCATTGTATAATCGTAAACAAGTGAAGGATTTCTCTCAATCTCTACACATGGTGCAGCAACTCCTGGAGAATATGCCAAACTTAAATCATAGGAATCCTGTACAGGCACCTTTGAAATGACCTCTAATTTTCCATTATAATGTGCATGCATTTCTAACGCTTTTTTCATAACATCCATTCTATCCCAACCTTTTCCCTGTGAATTTTTATTATATTTCAGAATCATAATACTTTGTGAAAATATAGTCAACGAAATTTTCTGTCAATTTCAAAATTTCTTTAGAAGAGCAACATTTTCTGTCATTTATCACAATTTTTAATTTTGTTAATAATTTCACAATCAATTATTTCAACATAATTAATGCGCAAGGTTACTTCTTAATAAATGTACCTATACCGCGATTAAACCTGTTCAACTTTTCACATAGTATTTTTCTTATGTAAATGAGAAATTTTTCACAAACTTATGTAAGCGCATCCATTGCGAAATCTAGTTTTGTCACATTTTCTCCACATTTTTTCACAAACTTATTTATTATTCTTTTTTAAGTATTCTGGTAAAATACAGGCATCTGGCATGGATTGGAGTGGCTTTTATCGGGATAAGGGCAGTTCTCTCTTGGATCTGAGCGGTTCTTCCTTGAACCCGAGCACTTTTCGTGGATACCTGAGCAATTCTTTTTAGACCCGAGCGCTTTTTGGCTACACCTGATCAGTTCTCTCATAGACCCGAGCACTTTTCAGGGACACCTGATCAGTTCTCTCCTGGACCCGAGCACTTTTCGACGACACCTGAGCGGTTCCCTCTTGAAACTACTCAATTTAGGTCTCTTGGTTCCTGGAGCATCAAAGAAAAAAGAGCCCTATATAAAGGACTCTTGCTTAAACTGATGTATAAAAGCGGTAATGATATGCTTAGATGACCACTGCTCCCCTGATACTTTTGTAATTGGATATTCGCGAGGGAAAACCGTTTTAGTGATTTCTTCCACTGTATAACCTTGATTAAATAGCTGCTTAACAGTACCTTCCATATCCTCTAAATAAGCGATTTTATTTAGGATTTTTGATCGACCATCTGCAATATAGCCAGCATGACAGCAATATACTGCCTCAAAATCAAAGTTTAATAGCTTCTTTAAAGATGCCAAGGTATGTACAATATTTTCTTCATCAAGGACAACCTTGGTTTTTGTCTGTATAAATAAATCACCTGTGAACATGGCGCCGGTTTCTCGATTGTAAAACGATACATGATCGGTTGTATGCCCAGGTGTTTCAATGACATCCCATGTTGCTGATCTTGATTGTAAGGATTCACCTAGTGGTTGAGCCACAAAAGCAGGTCGCTCTCCCCAAAGGGCATGACGATAAAGTGGATATTCTCCATCCTCTGCACAAATTTGCACGGAATCACGATGCACAAAGATAGGAGTCTTCTTATACTGCTGAATCCACGCTGCATTTCCTGCATGATCCTCATGGGAATGTGTCAATGCTAATTGCTCAATCGGTATTTCTGAAAAAAAAGATTGAAACTCCTGTGTTAATGAGTACGAGCCCGCATCAATTAGTAAACCATCCACAAAAAAACTATAAACACTCATGCCAATGCCTTGTACTGCTACTTTACCGTGCGCACATTGCACATCCTGATTCTGTTGAATTTCTATACTTTTCTCTCGTTTAAACATCCATTTTCCCCCTTTGCTCTCTGTAAAAAGAGTGTAACACAAAATGAATGGTCAGTCATTTTTACAAATACGTAACAACAAAGGATTTTTTCTTTACATGCTTTCGTAAAGATAAAACATGGAAGAATAAACGGATATTCACCGCAAATAAAAGGAATCCACCCAGCATCAACAACCCTATCTTCCAGTCATTTGGTAAATTACTTAACATTGTCCAACTCACAATAACAGCAAATACAATTATTACATATTTTTTTAGCACACGAGCAGTCGGACCATGAGCATTATAACGCTGTTCTAAAGAAACTAATATTTTGCCAAATTCCATAATAATCAATAAATCTATCCCTGCAATGAAAACAGTACTCCAATAAAATAATAGCTGCAGGGAAAAAATATTACTGAATAACGTTAAAACGATGGCTATAACAATGTATTTTTTGACTGGTGTAATTTGTCTACTATACGAAAGACTCTTTATATAGGCTCCATAAACCAATAAATCTTGAAGAATATTGACATACTTAAAAACATTAAGATAAAGCAATTGCAGAAATAAAGCTATGGCAAACCATTGTAAAAGTTTAACATGGTCCTTTGTTTCATTCATTCATTTCACGCACCTTTTTCACCATTCTTTCAGTAAAGTAAACTTGAGAAAATACTTTGGTTATTAAGTTACCATCTGGGCCACTTAACCCTACTGAAGTATTCATATCAAATGGAGAATCCTTAAACTGAATAATTAGTTCAATTCGTTGCCCTTTTTTCAATGAAATCGGAAAATCTTTCGAAGTAAATCGTTGATTATTAACTATAAATTCTTTTAAGATGACTTGTTTTTCTAATAAGGAAGGAGCATAAAAGTCATCAAATACAGCATCCTGCTCAAGTATAAAGGAAATCACATGCTCATCTTGACCTCGTGAAGCACTAAAGCTTTGATGAGGTACCTGATTGTCATTTTGAGTATTTATATAGAGAGAAGCCTTTATTTTTACATCATCACTCAAAATAAGATATACATCCTTACTTGCAAGAATTTTTTCAATCACTGATAAATCAGCTTGAAAATATGCATCACGAATATACTGATAACTTAACACTTGGTAGGCATCGAATGGATGATAAAATCCATTGATAAGATTGACTTGCTCTGATGTGAAATAAGCTATTGGTAGGATTACATCGTCTGCCTGTAAAGATTTCACATAGCGATGGTCATTGAGATTCGTTATATAACGTATCTCAATACCATTTTGTCCATCTTTATTTATCTCTATTGATGTTGGAATGACTAAAGGGTTAACTAACTGATGTTGCAAAAACAATGCACTGTTTCCAAGTAATAAGATCAATACTGCTGCAACACCAAGCGTTTTTACTTTATCCGATCCTGAACAAATCTTTCTTCTAGCTACAAATAATATTATTGATATACATAAAATAGCAATTCCCCAGTATATATAGGGAGAAATATGTTCTTGAATCAAAAATGTACTTGCCTGATGATTAATTGTCCCTCCCTGCTCTATACTCAATGCAATAAAGCCTCCTGCGGCAAGAGTCACTGCAATCGTGATTATTTTTGGTAGCCAACGCTGCGATTTTTGCTGTTCTTTGCTTGCCTGTTCAATTCCTTGTAGACTACGCTTATGCAGCGATTTGGGAATGTCAATGTGATCCATCTGTTTTTTTAGATCGCTCATTCTTCTTCCTCCTGTTCCAGCGCTTGTTTTAGTTTCTTCAATGCACGATATAAAATCGTTTTTGTAGTTCCTAATTTTAGCTGTAAGGTCTGCGACACTTGAGATAATGTATAATCATTGTAAAATCGCAGTAATATCACATCTTTTTCTTCTTTTGAAAGCCTTGTTATGATATCCTCCATCACCCATTTTTGAGGAAGCTCCTCATGTGGCTCTTCACCTTTCTCTAGCTCGTCCATTTCATACGGCAGGAATTGACCCCGTTTTTTTAGCAAATCTGTTGCACAATTAATAGTAATCCTTATCAGCCAAGTTTTTATATGAATGGAACTTTGCAAAGAATGTATGTATTTGAAACTACGGTAAGCTACCTCCTGCACGACATCCAGTGCATCTACCTCATTGCCCACATATACATAGGCCATTTTATATAAATCAATTTCAAACTGGGAAAATAGCTGTGCGAATGCTTCTGCATCGCCCTTTTTCGCTCGTTGTACGAGTGTATCCTGCACTTGCTCACCCCCTCTATCTATTAGACCTACATAGATGGAATTTGGCTTTCATAATAATATTTTTCAAACCCAATATTTTTACACCATATTCATTGTCAATTAACGGTGTTTTTAATAGAATTTTAGATAATATAATATGGGATGGGTGCAAAGATGAACATGAAAGATTGATTAACCCTTGATATGTCAATAATTTAGGAAATTTCTCCCCACTTAACATTGGCTTCAATCTTTTTTGTTTATCCCCCATAGATTGTAAAGAATCCTCATTAAAGGGCTAGCTGCTAAACACTAGGTGAGTGTGTGCAGAAGGGAGCGAAAAATAATGAATTTAATTTTTAATACTCCTATCGATTGGATAAATTCAATAAAATAGATGCCCCTAAAAGGAGATCTATCCTAAAAGTCGATGTAAATCGATTTTTAGGACAGCCCCTTCTTACCTCCAACCATTAGAGAATCGGCTTCTTCTTATCATTGTCTGCAAGCTCTCGATTTTCTTTTTGAGACTTCATACGAATGTTTCCACGTTCATAATGTTTCGAAGAGTTAATTCTATTAATTGTGGCTTTACATCATCTTTGGATTTTTCATCTTTTATTTGTTGCACTATCTTTGTTTATTATTTCCATTTTATCCATTCATCAAGAAATTCTGTAATGAAATAGATTGCCATATCCAACGGTGAATCAAATCTAAATTCAATACCTTTATAAGTAGGCTTCTGCTTTGGTGTAGGTCTTGTGTCTTCTTCTCTCTTCAGGCATTAATCAGTAGGAATACAAGTAGTTTCCTTCTAACTAATTACTTATCAACGTGATTCACTCAATCTGTTAAGAATACATTGTCTGAAATATCTGTGTTTCTGTTTCTCTCATTAGCAAATCAATTGTCAGTGTTACAATTTGCCTTGTTTATTTGTGTGTGATTCCCTCGGTAACCATAATATTCTAAATAATCTTCTTTTACTATTTCTACATTCATCTGTTAGTTTAAGTGTAACTCTTCACAATTACTTGATATTATATAGGTGAATAGAAAAATAAATTAAAATTTAGTTTAGTAGTTGTAAAAGTAGTTATTTATATTATTCTCTTATAATTTTTCAAAAAGGAGAGTTTATGAAAAAGATTATTGTTTTTGTATTAACGATATTTATATTATTCTCAGGATTCGCAACACAAAGTTATGCGTTGTCAGATTCGAAATCTGCGGCAATACAAGCGTTGCTAGATGATGCCTGTCGTATATCAGGTGTGCCGGGAATGTCAATCTCAATACTTGCTGATGATGAAGTGTTCTACTTTTCTTCAGGGTATGCAGACCGTGAAAAGGGGTTGTCTGCAAGTGAAAATACACTCTATGAGTTAGCCTCGGTCAGTAAAGCTTTTACCGGTATGGGTATTATGCTATTGGAAGAGCAAGGGCTGCTCTCAATGACTGACCCTGTCCAAAAATATTTACCTTGGTTTACGTTAAAGTATCAAGGGAAACCTGTTGATATGCAAAGCCTTACATTAAATAATTTTCTTCACCATACCAGTGGTCTAACAAATATTAGGCATACTCAAAATATTCCACAAGGCAATACACCGGATATGTTGCAAAAGACTGTGGAAATGCTCGTGGATGCTGAATTGGCGTTCCCTCCCGGTGAACAGTATAACTATGGAACCGTTAATTATGACGTATTGGGTTTGGTTATTGAGATTGTGTCGCGACAAAGCTATGAAGACTTTATGAGGGAACAGGTATTTCAGCCGTTAGGTCTTCACCAGACATATGTTTATAAAGAAGATGCTCGAGCCACTGGACAGTTGGCACAGGGCTACCGTTCTTCCTTTTTTATGACAACTCCATTTAATGCTCCGGATTATGCTGGGAATAAACCCGCAGGCTACATCATTTCTAATACAAAAGATATTGCGCGTTGGATGGGCATACAGATGGGTATCGTGCAGGACATACCCGAAATATTTCACACGGTTATCGAAAAATCACATAGGGGTGATATGTCTGTTTCGGCTGTCAACGATATGTATTATGCGGCAGGCTGGTTGGTAAACGCCGACCAAACGATTATAGAACACACTGGGGGTAATCCAAATTTCAGAACCGAAGTAGCCATACTGCTAAATGAACGAACAGCCATCAGCTTGCTGAGCAACGGCGCAAATACCAATATAAACCTGGTACTAAAAGTTAAAGATATATTAGATGGCAATCTAACTCAGTCATATGAAATAAGTGGCACACAGCTTTTGGATATCATTTTGTCGTCTATCACAATTATTCTTTGCCTATTGGCCGTTCTGCTATTTCTCTTAGGATTACGCAGAAGGAAAACGAATGAGTGGCAGCCAATGACAAAAAAGAGAATAATCGTAACAGTTATTTTCCTGATCGCTACGATTGCCCTAGGTATACTGTGCTGTGCTTTCGATTGGTCAACGATACTTATTTGGCAAACATATAGTGTTCTTACAGCTTTGATTTCGTCAGCATTATTAACAGCAAGCATTACATGGTTTGTATACACTCACCGATAAAATACCTCGCTCTCAAGATAAGCATAATGTTAAGTAATTAAATTTCAATTTATCGGTATGCTTAATTTGAAAAACATAAGACACTTTGGTGGTCTTTTTTAATATCATCGACAATTTTCCCAGTCAAACCTAATTACTATTGCTTCCACTAACCTGCTCCGTTAATTGAATAGTACATTCTATGGCTTTATGCGTTTGTACACCTTGTGTTTCTAATGCTTAAAGCAATGAAAATTCGATGGTTCGTTTTTCGTGATATTGTGTGTCAGATAATCGTATAAAGTATTGATTTTGGCCGACGGTAATTATCTATTTTTCTTCTGGTGAGTATCCTTTCTCGACTTTTTTATAGATAAATACCCTTTAAGGCTCGATATGTGATCGATTACACTTTCAATTAACAAGTCAATCGCCCCTTTTTCGCAACAAATAAGAATGAAAATGATACTATACGGTCGAATAACTGTCAATGTTATGTTATTTTGGGTTTTGTAATCCTTTTTTAAAATTACTCCATGAAAAACGTCTATATTAATATCACTAAACTTCACGTTATGACATACTTCATTTCATTATCGTGAGCAATGGCATTTGAAAAAGCTGCCTCCTGTAAAATACAGGCCATAGTGTTGAAAAATTAAATAGTCAAGGGACTCTTTGTGAATATTTAGTCAAAATGAAGGTGATTTCCGTTCCAGG
>NZ_JBYTBB010000082.1:0-20947 GCF_058788755.1 Lysinibacillus sp. FW301-JW8 | reverse complement strand
CGTTTTGAAAAAGGGCTATACTTTTTAATTTGTCACCTTGATGTCATTGACATAATAGTATTTCAACAACATGAAGAGGAATAGATATGACTATTCCTCTAAAAAATTAATGTGTATGATTTTTATTCCGTACACCTACTAAGTAACCGACTAGTGCAATTGCTACTAGTACAACCCAAAAAGTTACCTCCCACACTGTAGAATGAGGGAACTCCACTGGTAAAATGCCAACTCTTTCGTGTGACAATGTTAACACAACAAGCTTCACCCCAACCCATCCTACAATTAAAAACGCAGCCGTTTCAAGTGAAGGGTAGTCATTTAATACTTTTACAAACCATTGTGCAGCGAACCGCATCATGATTACGCCAATAAACCCTCCGAGTAACATCACTGTAAATTGACCGCCATTGATACCGCCAATATCAAAATGCCCCAGCTCAGGTAGTGTGACCGCTATAGCTACTGCTGCAAGCATAGAATCGATAGCAAATGCAATATCTGCAGCCTCTACTTTAAGCACAGTCATCCAGAAACCACTACCTCTTTTTGCAACTTTCTCATTCGTTTCATCTGTTGAATCCTCTTTATGGCGTAAATCATATATATTTTTAGCAGACATGAATAATAAATATGCTGCTCCAAGCGCTTGAATCTGCCAATAATTCACTAGCGCTGTAATAATAAAAAGCGCTGAAAATCGGAAAATTAATGCGCCAAATAATCCGTAAAATAATGCCTTTTTTTGCTGCTCGCGCGGTAAATGTCTTACCATTACAGCCATTACAACTGCATTATCTGCTGCTAATAATCCTTCTAAAACAATAAGTACAATAAGTACCCACCCATATTGTAATAAAATTGCCTCCATGTAAGTGCCTCCTCTACCTCTGTATACCCAAATTAGTAATTACTATACAGGTACAAAAGAAAAGACCTCTGCCCTATAAAAAGGCAAAGGTCTCGCTAAGTAAATAATATCTACTCCATGCTAATTTTTATATAAAAGCATAGAGTAATTTACTATCACACCCGATGGTAACAACCATGTCTTGACGAATGTGAAACCAGCTACAACGCTCGTATCTGCTAGCTACTCCCCTTTGACAAAATGTCGAAGGTGTTCTTCTGTAAAAATTATTATAGCACTATCATTAAATGGTGGCAAAATTATCTATCCACTAGTTTATCTAATAGCAAATAAGATTTATAGGCGATACTATTTTATCTGAATTTGAAAGTTTCTATCTTCTCTATGTGCTAAATAGAAATCAATCATTATAGGCATCGTATCTATAAAATCAGGACAAGTAACCCCACCCTTTATCAAAATTGCCGCTGCTTCAGTTGTATCGAAATGAGCATTCCACGTTAAGTAGTCTAATGTTTCTTGTTCTACCCCAAGCTTTTTTCGAACTAGTGGTACTTGCAAAGATACTTTTGCTAGAATCAATGGTAATTGTCCTTTAGGATTTTTATTCGTTAACAATTTTACCATTGTTCGATATACTTCCTGTATTGGATGTGGATTGGGATCTGTTAAATGCAAGGTCTTCCCTTCAGCGCATTTTTCATCAACTAGATACGTTGAAGCATTAATAATATAGTCTACTGGAACTACATTAATTGTTGATGTAGATTGACCAATATACGGAATAAAAGGCAGCCATTTTAATTTGTCTACCATATTTAAAAAGAAGTAGGGGCCATCAAATTTGATAGTTTCTCCGGTTTCCGAATGACCACGCACAATACCAGGCCGAATAATCGTTAATGGAACTTCTGATTTTAAATCTTCTACACGATGCTCAGCTTCATATTTTGTTTCCTCATAATAGTTTTTAAATGCAAGAGGACGAATGAGTTCATTTTCTTTTAAAACACCTTCACGTGTACCTGCCACATAGGCTGTACTAAAGTACATATAACGTCTTAAATTTGGAAGACTTCGAACAAAATCATTGACCATTGTTGTACCATGCACATTAACCTTCCAAGCTATATCACGTGGTACTGCTAAATCATATATGGCAGCTAAGTGCCAAAGCACTTCTATTTGAGGTACAACTTCCTGTACTGTTTGATTTTCTAATCCAATATTCGGTAATGTAATATCTCCCTCTACTATACGAATTGAACAATTCGGAAACTCCGCGATAATAGAATCTTTTTCAATATTAGCCTTCATTAATTCTCCCGCTAAAACGATAACTACAACTTCCTGTGCCTGATTTTTCCGAAATAACTCCCTTATCAATTGACTTGAAATGAATCCTGGAAAACCTGTAAAAAAATGAACTCCCATCTCTCATTCCCCCTGAGCCTGCCGCATCTTCCGAGTTTCTTTATCCATTAAGCTATAAACTGTCGGTACAATATATAATGTCAGCAAAGTCGATGTCACAAGTCCGCCAATAACTGCAATACCCATAGGCCGATTCATCTCTGTTCCTTCACCAAAGCCCAGTGCCAGTGGTAGCAAACCTAAAATGGTCGTGAGCGCAGTCATTAAAATTGGGCGGAGCCTGTCCTGGGTAGCGAGTAAAATCGCATCATAGGTTCCCATTCCCTTAGACTTTTGCTGATTAATATAATCTACGAGCACAATTCCGTTATTAACGACAATCCCTACCAAGACTAAGATGCCTATAACAGAGGTCACCCCAATTAGCGTATTCGTCATAAACATTGCTATGGCAACGCCAATAATCATTAATGGTACTGTAAACATGATTACAAATGGATGCTTAAATGATTCGAATTGTGCTGCCATTACGATATATACAAGCACTACAGCTAGTGCAACGGCTAATAGCATATCATTGATAGCACTATCATAAAGTTCACGATCTCCACTAAAGACTACTTGTGTTTCAGAAGGTAACTTAGCCTTTTGCAATGCTTGGTCTACTTTAGCCGAAATACCTCCTAAAGATTCCTTTGTTTCATACTCTACAAAAAATGCTACAGCTGCCGCTTGATCAGATCGTCTAATTGATACTGGTCCTTCTTGAACAGCAACAGTAGCTATATCCTCAAGCTTTACAAATAAGCCAGCAGGAGAACGTAGCTGCATTGATTTTAAAGATTCAATACTATCATTAAAGATATGTCCAAAGCCTGTATAGACAGGTAATACTGCACCATCCTCTGCAATGATTTGTGTGGTTAGCTGTCCCTTTGTCATTTGATTAACCATTTGTGCAATTTGTGCAGGAACAAATCCGTAATCTTTTGCCCTTTCTCGATCTACCTCCACTTGAATTTCTTGTACAGTGTTATCTAAATCTGTGGAAACATTAGTCACAGCATTTACCTTTAAAAGCTCCTGTTGTACTTTATTGACAGCACTATGAAGCCGCTGCTCGTCAGAATCTGTTAATCTAAATGTCAAGGTATTTGGAGATGAGCCAGTTGATGTGGAGACATTAAAAGTGATTTCTGCCTGTTCACCTAGCTCAGCATGTAAATCTTGCTCAAGCTCCTCAACAAATTCAAAAATTGAACGTTTTCTATCTGCTAAAGGAACCAGCTTTACATATAGCTCAGCCTGATTTGCACTTGTTTGACCACGAGCCTGTGATTGCTGTGTGCCACCGACTAAGCTGACATATACATCCACATCGTTCTCCTGTTTTAAGCGATCTTCAATTTTCGCAACTATTTTCTCCGTTTCAGATACAGCAACACCCTTCTCTAAATTTACGTTAATAGAAGTAAATCCTTCATCGGTTGGAGGTAAAAATTCTGTACCAATTCGCATAAGACCAAACAGCGCGATACCAAAACATACGATTGTTGAGATAAGGACAAGCATTCGATGTCGCAATACCCAAACAATAGACGATTTATAATTTTTATATAAGAATGACTCATTACGTTTCTCATAAATGTTAACAGCTTTCATTTTTAAAAGACGGCTTGCAAGCATTGGAACAACCGTTAATGCAACCACTAAAGATGCAATTAAACTAAAAGAAATCGTTAAGGCAAATTCTGTAAATATTTGTCCTATTAATCCTTCAATAAACATGACAGGAATAAATACTGCAATTGTAGTAAGGGTGGATGCGGTGATAGCAAGTGCTACCTCTTTCGTTCCTTCTTTGGCTGCTATTATAGGACTCTTGCCAATTCCTAGATGGCGCTCAATATTTTCAATAACAACTATGGCATTATCTACAAGCATCCCAATCCCAAGCGCTAAAGCTCCTAATGTCATAATATTGAGGGAGAAGTTTGCAAAATACATTAAAACAAATGTAACAATTACTGAGTATGGAATAGCAATGCCTATAATAATAGGGCTTTTTACGCTACGTAAAAAGACAAATAGCACGAACATTGCGAATAAACCACCTAAAAGTAATGACGATCCAATATTGCTAATCGCCAAATCAACATAGTTTCCCTGATCTGTTAGTACATCAGCAACAATTCCTTGATACTGTTTCTTTGCTAATAATTCATTTAACGCATCTTGAAAGGCCTTTGATACTTCTGCTGTATTCGCACCTGACTCCTGTAAAACAGACATTAATACAGCTGGATGGTAATTTGCTCGTGTTGTCGTCATGGTTTTTTGCTCTACACGTTCAACAGCCGCTACATCTCCAACTGTCAAGGCTTTACCATCTAATGGATTTACTGAAACAATTAAATCTGCAATGTCTTCAGGTGTACTTAATGTGCTCAGGATACGTGTAGTTAGCATTTTCCCATCGTTTGTTAACACGGGCTCTCCTGGGAGAGATACATTATTCGATTGAATGATTTGTATGATATCCGCTTGCGTTAATCCCCTTTCAACTAGCTTCGATTCATCTAAAGTTAGTTGAACCTCTTCTACAAGCTTACCTGAGACATTTACACTTGCGACGCCTGCTGTTCGACGAAGCTCTTTTTCTAAGTCCTCTGCTAATAATCGCACGTCTACATCATCATTTTCTGCACGTAGCGAAAGCTGTATAATCGGAAATTGAGATGGGTCAAACTTTAAAAAGCTAGGCTTCCCAGCATCATTCGGTAAGGGAGTCATATCAATTCGCTGTAAAATATCAAGCTGCACATCTTCTATATTGGTTGACCAATTAAACTCAAGTACAATTAAATTGGATCCTTCTTGCGAGGTAGACTGTAGTTTTTTGATACCAGGCAGGGTTGCGAGCGTTGTTTCTAAAGGCTTGGTTATCTTTTCATTCACTTCTGTTGGACTCGCACCAGGATAAGAAGTAACAACGACGCCTATAGGTGGATGTAGCTCAGGAATTAGCGTAATTGGTATTTTTAATAAAGAAACCCCACCTAAAATAATGACAAATAGCATTGTAACAATTGTAAAAACGGGTCTTTTAATTGAAAAATCACTAATGTTCATTTTGTACAAAACTCCTTCTCTATCTCTTCTTCCTATGATAACCGAAAAGGAGAATAATTTATAAATTGGTATATTATATTGACGAATTCACTTGCAGCAGTAAATTTTTCGGATAAATGTACGAGTTGGCGAAGGCTAGAAGTGACAAGGTAATATTAATTATTGCTCAAAGCATGTCGACCTGACTTGTAGTGATAAACTGTATTTCCTAATACTGTATATATTCTACACGTTGCTCCAATTTTCCTTGTAAAAAAACACGAATCGCAAAATGTCGATTCGTGTTTGTTATTATAAGAGACTATATAGTTTAATGTTTTCGTTTTTATCAGCAAACCAACGCATAGCAAACTCATTTTCAAAAAGGAAAACAAGGTTATCAAAACGGTCTTTAACGAGCATTGAACGACCTGAAGACATGGATTCTTTTACATCCTCTTCATTTTCAATCCATCGTGCAATTTTTGATCCAATTGGCTCCATTTTCACTTCAACATTATATTCATTTTTCATACGATGTTCAAAAACTTCAAATTGTAATTGACCAACAGCCCCTAAAACGACTTCTTCTGTATGCAGTGTTTTATAATATTGAATAGCACCTTCTTGTACTAATTGCAAAATCCCTTTATGGAATTGCTTCGATTTCATCACGTTTTTCGCTGTTACACGCACAAATAACTCCGGTGTAAATTGTGGTAATTTTTCAAATTGGAATGCTTTCTTACCACCTACAACAGTGTCCCCAATTTGATATGTTCCTGTATCATATAAACCGATAATATCGCCAGCAACAGCTTCATCTACTGTTTCACGATCATCTGCTAGGAATTGTGTAGATTGTGTCACCTTGAACGATTTGCCTGTACGCGATAATGTCATATTCATACCACGTTCAAATTTACCAGATACAATACGAACAAAAGCGATTCGGTCACGATGGGCAGGATTCATATTTGCTTGGATTTTGAATATAAAGCCTGAAAATTCTCCATGTTCAACAGGATCAATAAATTGTTCATCTTCAGTAATTCTAGGCTGAGGTGTTGGTGCAAATTGTAAATAGGTTTCAAGGAATGTTTGGACACCAAAGTTCGTTAAAGCAGAGCCAAAGAAAACTGGAGTTAATTCACCACGACGAATCTTCTCTTCAGAATACGCATTTCCCGCTTCGTCGAGCAACATAATGTCATCCATTGCTTGTGAATAATAAGAAGTGACCTTCATAGGATGCTCAACTGCAAGTTCTCCATCTTCATCTATTGGCAAGAAGCGTTCTTCTTCATCAGTACGGAATTGCTCGATACGTTTATTATAACGATCATAAATACCTAGAAACTCTTTACCCATACCGATTGGCCAGTTCATTGGGTACGCATGAATGCCTAGTACCTCCTCAAGCTCTTCAATCAGCTCAAGTGGCTCTTTCCCTTGACGGTCTAGTTTATTAATAAAGGTAAAAATCGGAATTCCACGCATTTTACAAACTTTGAATAGCTTTAAAGTTTGTGCTTCAATCCCTTTGGCAGCATCGACAACCATAACAGCACTATCTACAGCCATTAATGTACGATACGTATCCTCTGAGAAATCTTGGTGACCTGGAGTATCTAAGATATTGACACGTGAGCCACTATAGTCGAATTGCATCACGGAGGAAGTTACAGAAATCCCACGCTGCTTTTCAATTTCCATCCAGTCAGATGTTGCAAACTTACCTGATTTTTTCCCTTTTACTGTACCAGCATCACGAATCGCACCACCGAATAGTAAAAGTTTTTCTGTAATCGTCGTTTTCCCAGCATCAGGGTGACTGATAATGGCAAATGTCCGACGCGATAATATATCTTTTTCTAAATTTGAATTCATCTCGTCATTCTCCTTTTTTCATACTTACTAATAATAAAAGAAGACTTGCCTTTCATACAAGCTTTTTACATGAATTCCCCAAAAAGAAAACCCTTTAGTGACTACTAAAAGGGTACTTTTACATCCATCAGTATGCCTGAGATATTGAAATTTACATATAATCGTTTAGAAAATTTCAAACAGACATTGATAATGGGGCATTCATTATACAAATTTTAATCGGCCCGCTTCTATAGCAATCTCTGCATCGTTATGTGGATATTTTGTATTCTCAATAATTTGGTAATCCTCATGACCTTTACCAGCAAAAATAATCATATCTCCTGGTTCGGCAATCTCAATTGCATGACGAACAGCCTCTGCACGATCACCAATACAAGCATAATGTTCATGAAGCATCCCTTTGGCAAGATCACCTGTTATACTATCGTAGGCTTCGTAGCGTGGGTCATCTGTCGTCAATATCACATAATCAGCTGCTGATGCCTTCTCAGCCATTGCTGGACGCTTCGATTTATCACGATTACCACCTGTACCCACAAGGAAGATGAGTTTCCCTTTTTTATACGGTTGAGCTGCTGCAATCGCCTTTTCAATTGCATCTGGAGTATGTGCATAATCCACAAAAATTTGCACTGGTAAATCTGAGCAAACTTTCTCCATTCGTCCTTTTACTGGTGGCAAATGCTCAATCTGCTCAATAATAGTTTCCATAGAGTAACCACGACCATAAAAAGCAATCATTGCAGCAAGTACATTGTAAATATTAAATTCCCCTAGTAAATTCATTTTTACGCGGAATATCCCTTCCGGCATTTCGACGTCAAAGGAAGTCATATAATCATGATACTCACAGTTAATTGCTCGGAAATCAGCTGTTTCATTTATCAGACCATATGTCCATACTGGGAAGGGTGTCATTGCAGCATAGCGCTCTGACCATGCGTCGTCAGCATTTAACACCGCAAATTTATTTTTTTCTAAATCTTGTCCAAGTTGAGAGAATAGTAAGCCTTTTGCATGACCATATTCCTCCATCGTACCATGGAAATCAAGATGATCATGAGTAAGATTTGTAAAAATGGCTACATCATAGTCGACGCCAGCCAAACGCCCTAGTGCTAAACCGTGGGAAGAAACCTCCATTGTCATAAGACGACAGCCTTCCATTTTGGCACGGAAAATCATTTGCTGCGTTGATAAAGCATCACTTGTTGTATTAGCAGATTCATATAAAATTCCATTTAAATTAAAGCCAATGGTTCCAGTTAGTGCTGACTTTTCACCCATACCATGCATAATATTCTGAATAATTCCTGTAACCGATGTTTTGCCATTTGTTCCTGTTACCCCGATCATTGTTATATCCTTTGAGGGATAATCAAAGAACTTAGCAGCTAGTAAGCCAACTGCTCTGTCGGTATCTTTCACAATAACCTGTGCAATCGAATCTCCTAAAGGTAATTCACGTTCGGTCACTATGATTGTCGCGCCACCCTCAACTGCTTTTAGTGCATAGTCATGACCATCCACTGTGTACCCTTTTATACAAACAAACATACTATTAGGCTGCACACTTCGAGAATCCACCACAATATCACAGACTTGGTCTGGTAACACTCCAATTATTTTTTTCAAAGGTAATGCACTTAACAATTCCTCTGCATACATTTCATAGTCCTCCAATCAATCTCAACACTCATTTCATCATTCATTGTTTTTCGACAAAAAATGACAATATGAATTCCCCCACATTCTATTGAATTTATTTTACTACTTATTTCTCGATAAATAAAATGTCTCATGAATTGTTTTACAATGAAAACGTTATCATTTCAATATAAAGTTAATAATCGGTCTAAATTGGTCTTTCTTAATTAATAATCGCCATTTATCGACAACTATAATTCAAGTGAATTAGAAAATGTGGTCTTTGGAGAATCAAGCAAATAAAACAGAGAGGTGTCTAGATTTTTATAGTCTGACACCTCCCTCAATGCTATTTCATAATTGTTCGCACAATTTTAACTTTTTGTTTATATGGCGGAAAGAGAACATTTGTCTCCAATTTCGAAGATTTTTTTAGAATGGACTTTGGATGCGTAAAGTTTTCAAAGCTAGCCTTCCCATGGTAAGCCTTTACTCCTGACGGTCCAACACCCCCAAATGGCAGATGTAAATTGCCAACATGTGTAATCGTATCATTAATGCAACCACCGCCAAATGGCAGTTCTTCTAAGAAGTACTGGATAGCCTTGTCATGCTCTGAGAAAAAATAGGCCGCTAAAGGCTTTGGTAACTGACGTATTTGATGAATTGCCAGTGGTAAATCATCATACATCATGACAGGTAGAATGGGACCAAACAATTCATCTTGCATGGAAGGATTTGACCACTTCACGTATTCAATAATGGTAGGCTCAATATAAAGGTCATCACGATCTGTTCTTCCCCCAAATGTTATAGCATCGCGTTCCTCCATTATAATTCTCTGTAGACGATCAAATTGTCTTAAACTAACGATACGACCGTAATCAGGACTTTTCAACGCATTTTTCCCATAAAAAGAACGAATGGTATCCTTTAATAATTTCATAAACGGGTCATAGACATCTTTATGGACTAGTAGATAATCTGGCGCTACACATGTCTGTCCAGTATTTGTAAATTTCCCCCAGGCAATTCTTTTAGCCGCTACTTCTAAATTAGCTGTTTGATCGACAATCGCAGGACTTTTCCCCCCAAGCTCTAAAGCAACTGGTGTTAATCTTTCCGCTGCCGCCTTGGCAACCACTTTACCTACTGCAACGCTACCAGTAAAAAATATATAGTCAAATGAGGCATGAATAAGGGCTGTTACTTCCTCTTTTTCTCCCTCCACAACGCGTACATAGAAGGGATGGAATGTTTCTTCAATTATTTTCTTTACAATCGCTGCCGTATGCACGGACGTTTCTGATGGTTTTACAATTGCCGTATTCCCCCCAACAATGGCTCCTACTAATGGCTCCATAACAAGCTGGAATGGATAATTAAATGGACCAATAATTAGTGTCACTCCATATGGCTCTCGCACAATAAAGCTTTTTCCCATCTGATATTGGATGGGCGTTTTAACAGCTTCTGGCTCCATCCATTCCTCCACATGCTTCACCATATAAGAAATACTATCTAACACAATACCAATTTCTGTTGCGTATGCTTCAAATTCGCTTTTTCGCAAATCTAAATACAGCGCATTTAAAATTTCTTTTTCGTATTTTAAAATAGATTTCTTCAGTTTAATTAATTGTTCTTTTCGAAATTTAGCACTCTTCGTCGCTCTTGAAAAATAAAATTGACGTTGCTCAGTTATCATATTTTCCACATCTTGAGTCGTAAAATTCATCTCAAAGCACCCCTTTTTTTAAAATGGCATACATAGTTTTTTCATTTCGAAACAAACTATCATTGTCTATACGATACAACATTGAAGACAAAAATTCCTCTTTCTAACAAGGTGGTGTTGATGATTCTAATGAGCTTAATCCTTCATGAGGATGTTTTAGTTTTTTGATTTTTGGAAATATACAACTACATATTTAAAATTGAAGCGGGGGCGTAGATGAATGACAACAACAACAGGAACTTGGTGGGAGTCTATTTTTTCAGGACCATTAGCACACGGTATTTGTGAAGAAAAAATATTGCTATTGCAAGATGAGGCTTTCTTATATCTCTCTACAGCACCAACAGAGAAAAATGAAGAGTCTGATATCAATTAAAAATAGCGCATTATAGGGATGTATTTCCTATAATGCGCTATTTTTCGTGCTTCATACGTTTTCATTAATTAACTATCACTAATTGCTGTATTTGCTTTAACTCTGCATCTAATCGTTGAATGGCTTCTTCCTCAATTGCAAAGCCTCCATTTTCAAGTCTAATAATTTGTTGATCCAAAATATATACAGAATGTGCAATCGTTGTGGCCCCTAAAACTGCCAAAATCGGTTTTAATGCATATTCTAGCGCAAGTAAATGACCAATAGAGCCGCCCACAGCAATCGGTAAAATTAGCTTTCCATGTAATGCCTTTTGAGGTAACAAATCAATGTACGTTTTTAAAATACCTGTATAGGATGCTTTATAAATTGGTGTTAAAACAACAACGATGTCTGCTTCTTCTATTTGCTTATTTTCAGAAATAATAGCCTCACTTGTAAAATTAGCTGTTATCAAATCCTCTGCTGGCAATTCGTATACGAAATTATTATGGACAGCTACCCCCTGTGCTTTAAAATAGTTCTCCACTTTTTCTTGAATTGCTGTTACACGAGAATTTTTTGAATTACTTCCATTAATAATAACTGCTTTTGTCATCCTGACCACTCCCTTTAATTAGTAAAATAATCTCCTAACATGTTGACTAAACTTTTCCTCAATTCAAATAGAAAATGACTTAAAAATAATAAAAAAGCCTCTTTTACAAAGTGAAAACTCGCTTTGTAATAGAAGCCTCTAGATGTCTAGTCAACTTAATTTAAAATACCTAGTAATCCTATAAATTTAATTTATCATAAAAACCTATTAAGTCAATAGGCTTTTTACCAAAAAAAAAAATCTACATTCATTTATCAAATCAGTTTGTTAATGAATGTAGATATAGGCTATTGATGTATCGCTTTATCGAAAATGCCTTTTGCTGCATCACCAATATGCTCTGATACTGTTGGATGTGGGAATATCATTTTTGCAAGCGTATGAGCAGTACCACCAGCATTTTTCGTCGCTAAAATTGCATTTAGTACTTCTGTTGCTCCATCGGCGACTACACATGCACCTAAAATATGCCCTTCCGCCTTTGTTGCAATCAGCTTTACAAAGCCCTCTGTATTTCCCTCCATTAGTGCCTTAGAATTGGAGTGAACAGGTATCTTTACAACAGTATATGGCTCCTTCACCTGATTCTCTAATAAACCAAATGTAGCAATTTCAGGATGTGTATAAACACAACGAGGAATAGCTTCTTGTTCAATTAATGGCGGTTTATTTCCTAAGATATGATCAATCACATGAATACCCTCTGCACTAGCTGAATGGGCTAGCTGATAGCCACCAACTAAATCGCCTATTGCATAAATATGAGGCTGACTAGTTTCTAGATGCTCATTAACAGCAATTAAACGACCATCAAATGTTAATCCCAATTGCTGAGCTATTTCTGTATTTGGACGTCGACCTGTCGCAAATAAGAGATTTTCATATGTATAAATTCCTTTAGATGTATGAATTTCATTGTCTTTAAAATGGTTAAATTGAAAATCTGTGACAAGTTCAATTCCGAGTTTTCCCATTTTTTGACGAATTAGAGGTCTTGCATCTGGTTCTTCTGTCTGTAAAATATCCTCACTATGATTCAGCATTGTTACCTTTGTGCCAAGTGGCGCTAAGCTAAATGCCATTTCTACTGCAATAACACCGCCGCCAATAATGGTTAACTGCTTTGGTAGCTCATCAATAGTAAAAAAAGTATCTGTCGTATAGTACCTAGATGACTCTATTCCTTTGAATGGTGGTACAAATGGTTTACTTCCTGTTGCTAAAATAATATCCGTTGCAGTAAATATTTCTTTTCCGACAGTTACAGTCAAATCCTTAGCAACTGAAGCTTCACCACTGTAAAACGTAATGTGATTACTTAAAATATATCCTTCAATATTTGCTAAAAGTTCTTCAATTAGAGAGTCCTTCCGCTGCATCAACCGGGTAAAATTAACATTTACTTCAGGTGTTTCAATACCCCAGTCATTACCACGTTTTATTTCCTGTATAAGCTTACTATGCTCCAGCAAAATCTTTGAAGGGATACACCCAACATTATAGCAGGCCCCTCCTACTTTATGGCGTTCTACTAAAGCTACTTTCTTGCCACTTTTAGCTGCATAAATAGCTGCTACATAGCCGCCAGGACCTGCGCCAATAATTGCAATATCAAATTTTTCCATAAAATTCACCTCATTTACCACCATATCACTTACAAAATTCGAATGCAATGGCTTATCATGAACAGAGATTTCGGTAATATTCATCTGATTGAAATAGTATTTTGCTAGCTGTCAAAGAAAACAAATAAAGGACTATAGAAACATTCATTAATTAATAAGTAGTAGCAATTTGATAATAAAGTACAAAAAGCCCCTCATCTTCTTTCTAGAAGCATGAGAGACTTTATTAATAATCGAAAAAGGTGTCACGCATACATGATTTACTCGACTTAGCGTTAAAGTATTGAATAATGGATGATGCAAATCAGTTAGTCATTTCTTGTGAATAAATCACGGCAAGTTAATAAATATTGCGCTGCCAAAAACGTTGCTGGGCAATAGCATCTACATATTTTTTAGCAAAGTCTTTATTACCAGTTGCCAGTACAATCCCTGGTCCTACATTTGCATTGGACATATTAAAAAATGTCGTTCCCGTTGCAGCAATACCAATTGGCTTATAATGTCGATACGATTCGTTCATGTAGTTAACAATATGTGTATTGAACTTTGCCTGATTATTTGCCTTTACCCCTACAACGTATAATGAATCAAATAATACTGCGTCGGTTGTAATAAATGTTTCACTTGCGGTAAATTGTACACCGTTACTACTTGTCACTACCCCTAGCCTATCTGAAATAATACTGTATCGTACGCCTTGTCGCGTTAAATACTTCAGTACTTCCCCCACCTCATTAGCATCAAAACCATCACCAATCAGCACACCAACCCTTAGTGTTTGAGGTACTTTTATAGTATTAGCCTGGCTCAGTGCTGGGGAGGATGCTGTAACATTTATTTGTTCACCGGTTGGACGGTTGACACCAACATTATCTGCAATTGTCTTTGCCATCGCTTTATCCACTCGAACAAACATATTGACGACCTGCTGACGTACTGATTTACTTTTTACTTTTCCTACCTCAAAGCTAAAGGCTTCTATAATATGCTGCTTTTCTGGAGGCGACATACTATTCCAGAACAACCTAGCCTGTGAAAAATGATCATCAAAGGATTTGCTTCGCGCTCGTGTAATACGCCCTTCCACCTTTTCCTCATAGTGGACATAGCCACCCTCCTTTGCTGTAGATGTCGAAGGAGTATTATTTGCCAAAGAGTTTTTATGGTAACTGACCCTTCCTAAATTGATGGTTTGTCGACTGAAGCCATTGCGTTGATTGTTGTGAATTGGGCAAACAGGTCGATTAATCGGTATTTCTGCAAAGTTAGGTCCGCCTAGGCGTATGAGCTGTGTATCTAAATAAGAAAATAGACGCCCCTGTAAAAGTGGATCATTGGTAAAATCTATACCAGGTACTACATTTCCTGGATGAAAGGCAACCTGTTCCGTTTCAGCAAAAACATTATCCACATTACGATTCAAGGTCATTTTGCCAATTTTTTTCACAGGCACTATTTCTTCAGGCCAAAGCTTTGTAGCATCTAAAATATCAAAATCAAATTTAAATTCATCCTCTGGCTCAAGCATCTGCACGCCTAGCTCAAATTCAGGATAATCGCCAATTTCAATAGCTTCCCATAAATCACGTCTTTGAAAGTCTGAATCCTTTCCACCGATAATTTGTGCCTCATCCCAAACCAATGAATGAACACCTAGCACAGGCTTCCAATGAAACTTTACAAATCTCGATTTCCCTTTTTCATTGACGAAACGGAATGCATGGACACCGAAGCCCTCCATCATCCGAAAGCTTCTAGGTATTGCACGGTCCGACATAACCCACATCACCATATGTGCAATTTCTTGATTATTCGCGACAAAGTCCCAAAATGTATCATGTGCAGAGGCAGCTTGGGGCATATCATTATGAGGCTCTGGTTTTACTGCATGAATTAAATCAGGAAACTTAATGGCATCCTGAATAAAAAAAACAGGGATATTATTGCCAACTAAATCATAATTGCCTTCATCTGTGTAAAACTTCGTGGCAAACCCACGCACATCTCGAGCTGTATCCATCGAGCCAAGACTGCCCACTACTGTCGAAAATCTGACAAAGACAGGCGTTTTTTTGCTAGGTTCCTGTAAAAACTTTGCCTTCGTATACTCTTTCATCGACTCATACAATTCAAACTCACCATGAGCAGCAAAGCCTCTTGCATGAACGACACGCTCTGGGATACGCTCATGATCAAAATGGGTTATTTTCTCTCTGAGGTGAAAATCCTCCATTATCGTTGGGCCACGTACACCCGCTTTCAACGAATCCTCATCATTCGAAACTTTAAGCCCCTGATTTGTCGTCATCTTTGTTCCATCATTATCGACACGAAATTGTTCTAGCTGCTGATCCTTTGCATTCTCCTCCAAATCTTTGCGTTGATTCGACTTAGATTTATCCACACAATCCCCTTTCATTTCCATACTCAGAATTCTCAATATACACTATATGTTTGTCTGGAATAAACATGCTTTCAAAAGCAGTCTACAAAGAATGGCAAAACACAGTATTTTTGTTTATAAAGAAAACCTTGATTGGCCACAAGCCTCTCAAGGTTTCTCATTTTTATTCTGCAATCTTTAAAACTTTTGTCATTTTCTCAAGCTGTCTGACTGTTGGTGTTAAATTGGCAAAGAAATAGGCCTCTCGAAGCTTACGTGAAGGTGTACTACCAACGATATAACCAGCAGATCCATTGTGCAGCATATTTGCCTGTACTGCCGCCAATGTGGCATAGACTGTCTGTAAGCGAAGCTGACAAATTTTATATAAATCCGTTTCACCTGCTAGTATGCTTGATTGTAAAGCTTCTTGTAATTGCTGAAGCTCTTTTGCAAGTCCATCTGCCTGAACCTGTAAATAATCATTACAGCCATTCTGCTTTGCTTTCACTTTTCCAATTCCTTCAATACATGCCTCCATCACACCAAACCCTAGTGGTATTTGATACAGTACAAATGTTGGTCGAATCTTATCAACAAATATACTAGCATCATGTGCTACTACATATTCATCAGCTACAAAGACTTGATCAAATTTGCAGCTATAAGTGGCACTACCATTAACCCCTAAGAAATGAATTTTTTCTTTCAGCGTGATCGCTGAATTATTTGTATTGACGAATAGCATTACTTCTTTTCCTTCATAGCAGGCAATGGCTCCAAACCAATGATTATCAGCCAAGTTGGAAACAGCAGGTAACACACCGTTTAAAACATAGCCACCGTCAACACGTTCAGCTGATAAATGCAGCTTTTCTAGACCTGCGTAAAACTTCATAGGATTCGATAAACCTGTGGCTCCAAGCAGCTCGCCACCTTCAAGTAAAGGCAATACTGCTGCACGTAACCCAGAATTGCTCGATTTACGAATATACGTTAATGCAGCAAGGTGGCACCATAGGCAAAATGCAGTTGTCATACAGACCTTTGCCGTTTCTTGTACAATTGTTAGCTCATCTAGAAGTGTACTTTGTTCATCCTTTTGTGATGATTGGAAAAAGCCTGCTTTTCCAAGAGCAAATAAATATTCTTCCGCATAATAAGCTTCCTCATCAATCTTTTTTACCAACGGCTTTAATTTATCATCGATTAAGGCCCGTAAAACTATTGCGTCTACTGCCATGGCTCCCACTCCTATCCTTCAATTATCCTGCTATACTAAGAACTAGATTTTTTGTTTTCTTAATTTTACTTATCTGCTAATTCTGTTAATGATGTAATTGGTGTTTGTACAGCTTCTCGAGCTCGTTTTACTGCTGCTTCATCTGGTGCATCATAGAAGCATAAACATTTAGACATATCCTCACAAACATAAGTACGTGAAAAATGTACTTCTGGTACTTCTTCATAGTGAACTGAATTTTTCTTTTTACGTGCTAAGTATTGATCCATTGTAATCTCCGCAGGAATTTCCCACTCCACTAAGTAATTCACTACTTCCTGATTTTGCTTCACATCCTCAAGCTCTTTACCAACAAGACGTACTTCCTTCACTAAATCTGCTTGTACATGCTGAGCAGTCAATGCCACAGTTGCTTGGGCTTCTTCATTAGCTTCTACAATGAAGTAAGCGCGGCTGAAATCTTTAGCTACCTGCACCTCAATCACTGTCACATCCTGTGAATCACTGATACGCTCCACTAATGCTGAAAACTGCTCTTTGTTTGTAATTTCACTTACTGTTGATTCTACCAAATATAAACTCATAGTAAATACCTCCGAATAGTTAGTTTTTTCTTTATGTGAGTTATTTTATTATACTTACTTAATAAAAACAACTGAATTTACTAAAAATTATATTTTGTGCTACACTACTGCATGGAGGGAACTACAATGAAAACACGTTATGACTTACCATGCAATATTGCACAAACTTTAAATATTATCGGTGATCGCTGGACTTTACTCATTTTGCATGAGCTTTTAATTGGTCAAACAAATTTCAATGATATTAAATTAAATTTGCCAGGACTTTCAGCGAATCTCTTATCTGCACGTTTAAAATCATTGGAGGAAGCTGGTTTAGTAGCATCAACCCTTTATTCAGCACATCCACCACGTTATGCCTATTCACTAACAGATGCAGGTAAGGCATTGGAGCCAATATTTAACGCCATGATTTTATGGGGCAGTGAACATTTAGACCAGTGCTACAAGGAAATTGTTGATGCAAAAACAGGGGAACGTGTAGAGATTGGCTATTATGCAAAAAATACGGGTGAACGCATTGATACCATTCAAATACGCCCTATTGCAAAATAAACTGATTGAACAACTTATAGCCTTTACATAGCCAGGAATTCTGCCATACCTTGGCAGAATTCTAAGGAGCTATCCTATGCCCCCTGTCCTCCCCAGATTTTTGTCACCCAATTTTCAAAATAGCGGATGGCTTTGTCTAAAAGTAAGCCTAGTACACCAATCACAATAATAGCTGCCATGACTAAATCCAGACTAAGTGAATTTCGTGCATCCACTATTAAAAACCCGAGACCAGATTGTGCACCTACCATTTCTCCCGCCACAAGAAATATCCATGCACTACCTAAGGCCATATGCAAGCCATTCGCGATCATTGGAAAGGCGGCTGGAAAAACTATTTTTTTTAATAAATGAAACTGAGACATTTCAAAATTTGCTGCAACTCGTAGATAAACATTATCCACTTTTTTCACTGCTGACACGGTTGATAGTAGTATAGGAAAAAACGCAGCAATAAAAATAATAACAATAGCTGGCATATTTCCAATACCAAACCACAAGACAATAAATGGTGACCATGCAATTGGCGAAACAGGGCGTAGTACTTGCACAATTGGATCTAAAATAGACCAAACCTTCGTCCATCTACCTAGAAAAAGCCCCAAAATAACTGCTACTACCACTGCTAATAAATAACCACTAAAAAATCGAAATAGACTAATTTGTATATGCTCAAAAATAGAGCCATCCTTAATAATTTCCATTAATGCTGTTAAAACATCTAATGGTGGTGGAAATAATGCCGCATCATGTCCTCCAATAACCGTAACTAGTTGCCAAATGCAAAGTAATAGTATTAATCCAAGTAAAATAGGTCCTATTTTTTTCATTCAACTATCACCCTACTTTTCTTCAATTAATGAAGAATCCACAAATTCATCATATGTCGGCGGATTTTCTGATAAGCCCATTTCTATTAGTGAATCTCTTAAAATCTTATAGGCATCTTCTTCAATTTTTAAATTATTATAAGAGATCCAATTCAACGATAAATCTAACACTTCTTTATCCACTTTTATATACTCTGCCACTACCTCATGAGCATGGTCATCATTGGCATTCATCAGCTCACCAGCAGCAGAATAATCCTTCACAAATTGTTTAGCAATATCTTTATGTTCCTCAATAAATGCATTTCGTAATACTAAACCACAGTCAATAGAGTTTGGCCAGATTTCTTCAGACTGGAATAAAACCTTTCCTTTTTCGAGTGATACAGAAATCGCACCAAATGGCTCTGCAACCACATATCCTGCAATTCGACCTTCTGCTAAAGCAGCTGGCATTTCTGCTGGAGGAAGCTCCACAACATCAACATCCTGATAATTTATACCAGCGTCCTGAAGCATTCGATACAATAAAATATTATGTGTGGAGTATTTATTTGGGATAGCAAAGCTTTTCCCCTTTAAATCTTCAGCTTTTTCAACATTAGGTGCCACTACGACAACATTTCCATCACGGTGTCCTAAAGCTACAGCCTTTAAATCTATTCCCTGCTCCTTTGCCTTCATTGCAAGCTGAATTAGTACGGATGCACCATCTATTTTACCTGTATTTAATGCATCCATTAGCTCCGGCCAAGACCCAAATTTCACCAGCTCAATAGCATAGCCCTCGTATTCTTTGTCTGTCTGCATGTAAAGTGGTGCCGCGTGAGTAATAGGCAGATAGCCAATTTTAACAATTTTTTTAACGTCTGCTGTATTTGTACCGCCACTCTCTTCACTTTTCCCACAAGCTGATAAAATAAGTAATAAAGTCAATATAAAAAACAATGGTAAATATTTTTTCATCGATTTTCCTCCGTATTAAATGTTGTATTCAATCGTGTCCTGCGATTGTGTAAATTGGAATTCATTAAAAATAACTTCTCGGAAATGTTGGAATTCTGAATCTGCTCGATCTCTAGGCTTAGTACTTCGTAAATGTAGTTCACGATGAATTCGCCCAGGATTTGGACTCATGATAAATATTCGATCTGCCAAATAAATCGCTTCGTCAATATCATGTGTTACCAATAAAATTGTTGTTCGTTCTTCCTTTTGAATGGCAAGAAGCTCATCTTGCAAATAATAACGAGTAAATGTATCAAGTGCTGCAAATGGTTCATCCATCAAAATTACCTCAGGTCGTATTGCTAGCGCACGAGCAATTGCCACACGCTGCTGCATTCCTCCTGATAATTCACTAGGTAATGCGGAAAGACGGTCATCTAAACCTACAAGCTTGAGATAGTGTTTAGCACGCTGCTGACGCTCTATCTTGGATAATGCCTCCCCTTCTAAAGCCAACTCCACATTTTTTTGAACAGAACGCCAAGGAAGTAGCCCATAATTTTGCATCAGCATAATACAACGCTTGCTTGCCTTTGTTACAGGCTGATTATCTAGTAGTACTTGTCCAGTTGTTGGTTGTTCAAAGCCTCCAACTAAATTTAAAAGTGTACTTTTACCACAACCACTTTTACCTAAAATGGCGATTATTTCACCCTTTTGAATATCCAATGAAATTTGATTAAGCACTATTTGTTCGATAAATTTTTTACTTACCTGCTGAATAGAAATTAACGGTGCTGTCATCTGAATAATGTCACCTCGTTTTATTCTTATAATTTTACTAGGTTTAATATGTTTTAAGTTATTTTATTATACTCAGTCCAAAATTACAACCTAATTTTATGAAAAAAAATTGTATTCAGACAATTTACTGCCTAAGAACAATAAAAAGCAGATTTTCTATAGTAACTAGAAAATCTGCTCATGTTGTTGAAATACTATTATGTCAATGACATCAAGGTGACAAATCAAAAAGTATAGCTCTTTTTCAAAACGAGGGGTTGATCTCCGTTCCGACTGAGTGCTTTCCTGGGGCGTCCGATGAGCCGCTTCACTCGCGTTGCTCGCTCCAGGGTCTCATCTGTGACGCTGAATCCCCGAGGAGTCA
>NZ_JBYTBB010000081.1:0-21945 GCF_058788755.1 Lysinibacillus sp. FW301-JW8 | reverse complement strand
TCTGCGCGAAAGCGAAGCGTCAGCGGCAAAGCGAGTAGCCTGGAACGGAAATCACCTTCATTTTGACTAAATATTTATAAAGAGTCCCTTGACTATTTAATTTTTCAACACTATGAAAAGCGATTTCTCTGTATTCGAGAAATCGCCTTTTTCTTACCACAGCTGATAGCCTTTTGAGCCTGGTGGTGAATTCGAAATAATATCGATAATTGGAACTGTGTAAGCAAATAAAATTAATGCGACTAAAATAACAAGCCATACTTTAAAGTTTTCTAAAATAGCTGGTGTTGGACCACTTTGTTCATGTACATCACCAACAGGGAATTCTTCCTCACCTTTAGGTGCAAACCAAGCTAATTTAACTACGATATAAATAATCACTAAGATTGCGATAAAGAGAATAGTTCCGCCCACAGCCTGCGCAATTTGATAAGGAATCCAATCATAGGCTTGCTGAGCACCTCCATATTCTGAGTAATCTGAGCGACGAGGTGCCCCAATTAAACCTGCAATATGCATTGCTCCAGACATAATTGTCATACCAACAGCCCATAAAATTCCTGCAAAATTACTGAGGTTATTTAATGATTTAGTGAGTGTGCGACCTGTTAAATGCGGTATTAACCAAAAGGCAGCACTAAAATAAGTTAAAACAACGGCTGTTGCAATCGTTAAATGGAAATGCCCAGTCACCCAAATTGTATTATGAATTAGCTGGTTCATTTGGTAGGAGGCATTTACTATACCACCTGCGCCTCCAGGAATAAATGACACCATACCGATAAATGGTACAAAGAAGCGAGCGTCCTTCCATGGTAATTTTTTAAACCAACCGAAAAGCCCTTTACCACCTAATTCACGACCACGTAATTCGAACATGGCAAACATAGAGAAGGCTGTCATTAAGGATGGTACGATTACCGCAAATGTTAAAACAACTTGAATAAATTTCCACGTTCCATCAATACCTGGCTCTGTTAATTGGTGATGGATCCCAACTGGTACAGAGAAGATTAAAAATAACATAAATGAAAGTCGTGCTAATGAATCTGAGAAAATTTTCCCACCAATAACTTTTGGAAGGATGACATACCAAATCATATAAGCTGGTAATAACCAGAAGTATACAAGGGCATGGCCGAAATACCAGAATAATGTACGTGATAATGCTACATCCACACGTTCGATAAAACCTAAAGACCATGGAAGTAGCTGGAATAGTACAGAAGCTGCAACACCTAATGTTGCTACGAACCACATTAAATTATTTACAACAACCATAAATGATAATAATGGGCTGCGTTGTCCGCTTCCTTTGTTTTCTTTCCGCCATTGTGCGTATCGTAAAATTTGACCTGCGCCGCCAACCCAAGAACCAACCACGACTAATGTCAGACCAAAATAGAAAATCCAATGAGCTTTCAATGGCGCATAAAATGTATATAAAACAGTTGCTTTGTTCAATAAAACCATTGCAGCTGCAGCGGCTGTGCCAATCGTCATTAACCAGAATCCAATCCAGCCTAATCGTCGCTGACTAGCTGAAAATGTCCCTGATGTACGACTAACACTAGCAATCTGGAAACCATAGATAAAGAATGTTGTTAAAATAAGACCAAGTAATACACCATGTACAGTTAAAATTTGATAATAGCCTATGCCCGCTGGCAATGTAAATTGACCAGAGCGTACGAAAACCTGTAATAATCCCGCAAGACCACCTAATAACAATGCGATAAATGCCACGTAAATATGTGCCATTGCTAGTTTCGCATCACGACGATCCACTTTTGTCAAATTATTATTTAGACTCATTTGGATCCACCACCTTTAGCATAGAGTGCATCATCGTATGTCCAGTACCACAATACTCATTACATACAATTAAAAACTCGCCTACTTCATTTACTACAGTTACATATTCAGAAATGTAACCAGGCTCAAGCATTATGTTAATATTTGTACCTGCAACCTCAAAGCCGTGCATGACATCTTCACTTGTTGCAATAAACTTAACTTTTGCTCCAAGTGGAACTTCAATAACCGGAGGATTGTAATAAAATGCAGAAGCTAAAACAACAACCTCATAATCCCAATCTTTACCTTCCACTTTATGAACGCCTGGATTATCAAAAGGAGCAAATTCCTTTACCTTCTCATAATCTAGTGTTTTCTTACCATTGTTCGGATGTGAGCCTTGATGGAATGCACCGATGCCGAGAATAATAAGGAATGCTACTAAAGTAGCAACTCCGAACACAAGCCAATACTTCTCATACTTATGTATGTGCATATGTCTCTGTCCTTTCTTAGTAGATTAAAAACGTCCGATGAACAAATCGAAGCAGTACACCCAAAGCAAGATAATAATGATGCCTACTCCAAATACTGCGTAGAGTGAACCTTTCAAATTCTCGTCGGATTTCTTTTTATTTGCCATTTCTGTTCCTCCTCCGCTTTTTATAGTGATCTTTCTTATTGCCATAATATAAAAATAAATCTTTTTTAGATGTGAAAAAAATCACACAATGGGGAGGATTGTGTGAAAAAAGTGTGAAATATATGCTTGGATAAAAAAGAAGCTATCTCAAAAGTCATTGAGATAGCTTCAGGCGTATAGAATTTGGCGTTATTTTTATCAAAATTAATTACTTTTCAAGAAATTTTACTAATTAGAGTTTCTTGTGAGCCTTAGAGACCACTAAGGCAAATCGTAGAACGTATTCATAAATGCTCGAAACAGTTGCATAGGATATATCATTTGGAGCAGTTGAAGATTCTCGAATTCTACGCTTCTTCCTCAATTGTTAATAGAACTGTTAGTCCACCAATGCTAGGAATTGCAACAGGGAGTACAAACGCTTTTTCAAATCCGTACAATTTTGTGTTCCCAACCATTACGGTTGGAGGCGTGATATCAATTTCTAAGCTTTCTTGTCCTACAGCTGTACATAGGTTACCTGCAATCATATTGCCAAATTCCCCTGTGAAGGATTCTAACATTTCTCCCTCAAGCGGCATTCCGAACATCGTATTACCGATGCCACTAAATATTTCAGGAGAGGAATCAATGATGACACGGCCCTTTATATCTCCAATTAAGCCAATTAATACACCCATTTGCTGCTGTTGAAAAGGTTCCGAAATAATACTTGGCGTTTTCACTTCAATATCCATTGGTAGAATCGATTTTAAAGCATAAATTGTCCCGTTTAAAATAGTTTGAAAGTACTTCGAATTACTCATCATTACCGCATCCTTTTTCCGACTTTTCTACATCTTACCATGTTAAAAGGGTAAGATGAAAGTATGTCTTGACGAATTAAAGGGAAATTTATATTATATTAATGAGAATGATTTTCAAATTCAATCAATTAGTACTTTTTTCTTTTCAAAACGATGTTTTTAATTCAAAAATTTTATTTAAAGGAGCGGTCAGCAATGACTTTCGTATTTATTGGAGCTGCAGTGGTAATCTATATTGGAGTAGGAAAATACGTCATGAAACAGGCGACTGCACATTTGAAATAGTAAAAACTCTATATGTTTAGCTCATTTTTAAAAAGAGTAGGGTATGACCTCAATGTAGTTTGTTGAGTCATACTCTTTTTTTATGCAAAAAATTTATTTATTAATAAAATATTTTGTTGTACATTCAGAAAATTTTTTATTCCTTTTAAACAGTTAATACAGAATCTGATACAAAAGCGAAGACCAATTAAAATACGATTGCTTCAACGTTCAGGGAGAATAAGAAGTTAGGTAGAAGATGAACTGCCCCTAAAAATAATTCATCCTTTTTAAGTTTTACCTTAATAATTGGCATTTAATTTTACGAAAAAGTTACAAAAACGAGATGATTATTTTATTTTTGTAGAATAATTTCACTTAAATAAATATTTATTTTTTTCTGAAATCTATTGAAATTGTGAAAATTTTTCTGTAACATTTTAAAAAATGAAATCGCTTTTCATATTTTGGAACGGGGGTCAAAAATGGGTGTGAATATTTTGGAAGTAAAAGATTTAAAAATTGGTTTTAAACAAGATAAAAAAGAAATTGCTATTGTCAACGGTATATCATTACAACTTGAAAAAGGTAAGACTTTGGGAATTGTTGGTGAATCAGGATGCGGTAAAAGTATGACATCACTTTCACTGATGGGATTGTTACCTCCTGGTGTCGATTGGCAAAATGGGGATATATACATAGATCAAGCGCAAATTAACAAAAAATCAAAAAAAGATTGGCGAAAAATTCGTGGGAAAAAAATTTCGATGATTTTTCAGGAACCGATGAGTTCATTGAACCCAGTTTATAAAGTTGGTTCACAAATAGTTGAAATGATTCTCAGTCATGAAAATATTGCTAAAAAAGAAGCACATGAACGTGCCGTTGACATGCTTCGACTTGTTGGAATTCCTCGTCCAGAAAGAGTAGTTAATGAATATCCTCATCAATTGTCAGGAGGAATGCGTCAGCGAGTTATGATTGCTATGGCATTAGCTTGTGGACCAGAAATATTAATTGCTGATGAGCCTACTACTGCATTGGATGTGACTATTCAGGCACAAATTCTGGAGTTGATGAAAGATCTTCAAGAGAATCTCCAAATGTCTATTATTTTAATTACCCATGATCTTGGGGTTGTAGCTGAGGTTTGTGAACGAGTGATTGTTATGTATGCTGGAGAAGTAGTTGAAGAGGCAACAGTTCTGAATTTGTTTAATCATCCACACCATCCATACACGAAGGGACTCTTAAACTCATTACCAGATATTGAGGTAGAACAAGAATATCTACCATCAATCGATGGGGTAGTTCCAGCACCAGCGGATATGCCCTCAGGGTGTAGATTTTTCGATCGATGTGAGTTTGCAACGGATAAATGCAGAAATAAACCAACTTTATTTAAAACTAATAGTGGCACAAAAGTAAGATGCTGGTTATATGAGAGTGAGTATATTGAATTAGAAGGGGGAATGTAAATGACCAGTCCATTGTTAGAAGTAAAGCACTTAAAGAAATATTTCCCATTAAAAGGATCACGGGCGGATTATTTAAAAGCTGTAGATGATGTTTCATTCTCTGTAAATGAAGGTGAGGTTCTTGGGATAGTTGGTGAATCAGGTTGTGGGAAGTCTACTATGGGAAAAACACTAATTCAGCTATTAACACCAACAGAGGGTGAGATCTTGCTGAATGGAGAAAATATTGCAACCCTTAGTCCCAAAAAGGTGCGCCAAAAGCGCCGTGATATGCAAATAATTTTCCAAGACCCGTTTGCTTCACTTAATCCTCGAATGAAAGTTTTTAAAATCATTGAGGAGCCTTTGGTTAATTTTAAAATTGGTACAAAAGAAGAAAGAAAACAGCGTGTTTATGAAGTGGCTACACAAGTGGGATTGACACCAAAACAACTAGAGCGTTACCCTCATGAGTTTTCAGGTGGTCAAAGACAACGTATTGGGATTGCGAGGGCACTTGTGACAAACCCTAAACTTATTGTAGCAGATGAGCCTGTTTCTGCTCTTGATGTGTCTATTCAATCTCAGGTATTAAACATTATGAAAGATTTGAAAAAGGAAATGAATCTTACATATATTTTCATTTCACATGATTTGAGTGTAGTCCATCATTTTTGTGACCGCATTGGTGTGATGTATTTAGGAAAAATAGTGGAAGTAGCGGATAAGCATGAATTATTTAATAATCCTAAACATCCCTATACCAAAGCATTACTATCGGCATTACCAAAATCTCACCCTTCAAAAGCAAAAGAACGTATCGTGCTTAAAGGAGATGTTCCAAATCCTGCAAATCCACCTGCTGGTTGTACCTTCCATACAAGGTGCCCAAATTGTATGGAGATATGTAAAGAAACAACTCCTACTTTAAAAAGTGTTAGTGCAAAGCATGATGTTTCCTGTTTGCTTTATGAAGAGAAAATGGAGCGATCATTATGAGTAAAACATTGGAAAAAGGGATTAATATTTTGACGTTATTTACAGAAGAAAAACCTTCATGGCGTTTAGATGAACTGGCCAATGAAACAGATATTCCTAAGCCTACTTTACATAGATTTCTAAAGACGTTTACAGACTTAGGTGTATTAAAACGACCTTATGTTCAAAGTGGTAGTCAATTAGTATTGAGTGATCATTATTTACTGGGAAATAAATTAATAGAATTAGGAGCCATTGCCTCCAATTCTATTGAAATTCGATCACTCGCTATACCATATATGAAAATGCTACAGCAAAAATTCGATTTGGCAATTCAACTAATAATGATAGATGAAACTGATGGTCTTTACATTGAAAAAATTGAAAGCTTAAAACCCGTTCTATTGTATACACGTGTGGGAAGAAGAGCACCACTCTATGCAGGTGCTTGTTCACGTATTATTTTATCTTTCCAATCAGAGGAAAAAATTAAACATGTGTTGCAGAAACCGCGTAAAAAGTATGCCAGTGGCACGCCTGTTACAGACAAGGATATCTATGAATATATTGAATTCGGGAAAAATAATGGGTATGCCTACAGTGTTTCAGAATTAGAAGAAGGCACAGTCTCAATAGCAGTACCAATTTTTAATAGTAATCGAGAAGTAGAATATTCCATCAGTATCGCAGGCATAGACTCACTATTACCTAAAGAGAAAATAGATATATTTTTAGAAGGACTATGGAGTACAGCGGCTTCAATCTCAACTGAATTAGGTTATTCAATGCCATATCCTTATGGCGTATAAAATAACAATACAACAAAGGGGATGTACAGAATGAAAAAACACAAATGGATAACATTACTACTTGTATGTATGATGCTATTATTATCGGCATGTAGTGGCGGCACATCATCAGAAGGAGAGAATAAAAAAAGTGGAAAGGCTTCTGGAGAAAATTCAGCAACTGCACGTGGCAATGAATTAGTCATACGTGTTCCAGGTGATCCACAAAACTGGGATCCAATCGATACATACCTAATTGCTTGGAGTACAGTTGCAACATCAGTATTTGAAGGTTTAGTAAGCCGTTCACTTGATTTAGAAATTCAACCAGGGTTAGCGGAATCTTGGGAATATGTAGATGATAAAACAATCGTATTTAAATTACGTCAAGGTGTTACTTTCCATAATGGAGAACCTTTTAATGCAGAAGCTGTTAAATTTACATTTGATCGTTTACTAGGTGAAGAGGGTCAAAAAGGACCACAATATTCAAACTACACATCGATTGACCGCGTTGAAGTTAATGGTGAATATGAAGTGACAATGTACCTTAACACAATAGACCCAGTATTATTAACGAAATTATCAGGTTATGGTGCCGTAATTGTTCCACCGAAATATATTGAAGAGAATGGGGCAGAGAACTTTGATAAGAATCCAGTAGGTACAGGTCCATTCAAAATGACAGATTATCAACGTGATAAACAAGTGGTTGTTGAGCGTTATGAGGATTACTGGAATAAAGACGAAATTAAACTTGATAAAGTAACATTTAAAGTTATCCCAGAAACAGCAACAGCCTTAGCAGAATTACAAACAGGAAATATTGATATTATGACACGCTTAGAAGTTTCTCAAGCTGCGACAGCAGAAGGCACAGACTTTGTTACTTTAATGGATGTATCAACGCCTACTGCATACTCTATTCGCTTCGATACAGCAAAAGCACCTGTAGACGATGTTCGTGTACGTCAAGCAATCAACTATGCCATTGATAAGGAAACGATTGTGAAAGAAATTTTAAGTGGTTATGGTAACTTAATTAGCTCATTCCAAAGTGAACTTTCTTTTGGTTATAACAAAGAATTACAACCATATCCATATGATCCTGAAAAGGCAAAAAAACTTCTTACTGAAGCAAATGTTGCTGAGGGAACAACTTTAGAGTTCTATATCCCAGGTACAGATGGAATATTTAAAGAGATTGCTCAAGCAGTAGCCTTCTATTTAGAAGAAGTCGGTTTGAAAGTATCTATTAATAGTGTGGAAAATACAACTTTCCAATCTGAATTAATACCAAAAGGTGAAGCTGGGCATATGTATAAGAATGGCTGGGGAGGCTGGACTTTAGATTTCGATAATACAGCTTATTTAATGTATCACGAGGGAGAGTTCTGGAACCCATCCTATAAAAATGACAAGGTTGAGAAATTATTAGCTGCGGAACGTGCAACTAATGATGGAACAGAACGTTTAAAAATCTTTAAAGAGTTAACAGAAGTGTTACATGAAGATGCAACAGAAGTGAATTTATATTCAGACGTTGAAATTTACGGAGTAAATAAGAGAGTGAAAAATTTCCAACCTCCGCATGATGGTCGTTTTAGATTTGAAGGCGTCACTGTCGAGTAAGTAGTAACTATGAGATAGTATGCTTGCATACTATCTCATTCATTTTAAGTTAGGAGGATGGAATTATGCTTTCCTATATTTTGAGACGTTTATCGCATACAGTATTGGTGATAATTGCTGTTTCATTAATTATATTTTTCGCTATTCGTTTAACAGGAGACCCCGTAAGTATTATGTTTGGTGCAGGTGAACCATCACAGCAGGCGATTGATGAGCTAACGGCTAAATTAGGCTTGGATAAACCAATTTGGGAGCAATATTTTATTTTTATGAAAGACCTAATCATGCTTGATTTTGGTACGTCTTATCGCTCGAATAGTCCAGTTCTAGATTTACTGTTAGAACGAGCTTGGCCAACGATTGTACTTGCTTTAGGTGGTATGGCTGTAGCATTGTTAATTGCTGTTCCAATAGGCATTCTATCGGCTGTCTATAAAGGGAAGCCCGTTGATGTTTTTGGTCGTATTTTCTCATTACTAGGCATTTCATTCCCTAACTTCTGGTTAGCGTTTATGCTGATTTTAATTTTTGCTGTAAAGCTAAAATGGCTTCCAGTATCAGGATTTAATGGATTTAGTTCTTTAATTTTGCCATCTATTGCATTAGGTCTAATTTTATCTGGAATTTTAGTACGTTTAATTCGTACATCAATGCTTGAGGTACTTAAAATGCAATATGTGACAACTGCAAGAGCTAAGGGAATAAGAGAATGGCTTGTAATCGTAAGACATGCATTTAGAAATGCTTTATTACCTACAGTGACATTTGTTGGTTTGCAGTTTGGAGGTCTGTTAGGAGGCGCCGTTATTGTAGAGCAAGTATTTTCATGGCCAGGTATTGGCCGATTAATTGTTGACTCCATTAATCAGAGGGACTACCCGGTCGTACAAGGTGGAGTTATTGTTTTAGCGCTATTAATGATCTTGGTCAATCTGATTGTTGATTTATGTTATTCGTTAATTAACCCAAAAATTAGAACGGGGAGAGGTGACTAATTAAATGACACAGGCAATCGATACAGTGGCAGTGACTACAAAAAAGAAGAGCAAAATAATAATGGTTTTGAACTTTATTAAAAAAAATCCCACAGGAATAATTGGATTGATTTTAGTATTAGCTTCTGTGCTATGTGCCATTTTTGCACCGTATATTGCTCCGTATGATCCAGGGGCAGCAAGCTTAGGGCATCGTCTAGATATGCCCAAGTGGTTAGACGACACAGGGAAATCTCAATATTTACTTGGAGGAGATCAAGTAGGTCGAGATTTGTTAAGTAGAATTATTTATGGTGCACGCATTTCACTTTTAGTTGGTATTTGTGGGGTTGCTATCTCCATGGTTCTTGGCACATTTTTAGGAATTATATCAGGTTATTTCGGCAAGTGGATGGATGATTTAATTATGCGATTAGCTGAAGTTCAATTAGGATTACCTTTTATCCTTTTAGCTATCGTGATTATGAGTGTTTTTGGTACAGGCATTGAGAAAATTATCATTATTCTAGGGCTTACCTATTGGGTTAGCTTTGCAAGATTAATCCGTGGAGAAATTTTAGCATTAAAAGAGCACGAATATATTCAAGCTGCCAAAGCTATTGGAGGGACTCATTTTAAAATAATCCTTAAGCATATTTTACCGAATGTTGCGTCCTCTATTTTAGTATTAGCGACAATGTGTATTGCAGAGTTCATTTTGTTAGAGGCATCTTTAACATTTTTAGGTTTAGGTGTTGAACCTACTGTGCCTTCCTGGGGAGGGATGTTAGCAGATAGTCGAAATTATATGACAACTGCATGGTGGATTTCTGTATTCCCAGGTATTGCGATTATGTTAACAGTATTAGGCTTTAACTTATTAGGAGATTGGCTACGAGACCGCTTAGATCCAAATATGAAAGTTTAGGTGATAATGTGAATACAACTATATATTCTAGTTTATTTAATAAGGATCAACCATTAAAAAAACCATCTTTATATATAGATTTACCTACACATCTTGCACCATTAGGGTTAATTGATTTTTGTGTACGATTAGGCTTAGAATCCAATGAAATTGATTTTGATTTATTTGAATCTGCCAAACAGAAATATTCAATGATATTTTATCCGCATCATACAACATACATGATGAAAAAGAATTCTACTTTCATTGTGTATTATGAAACAGAGGATACATTATCAGTCTTGCTAAGTGATTTAGCCCGTGAAGGAATCATGGATAGTCATGAAACAACATCATTTACCTATTATGAAAGCTTAAGTCATCTTTGGTCAGCCTATGGTACAGGTGAAAAGGATGAGGCACATCCCTTACAGCATTTAAGTGTACAAATTAATGTACAGCAAGACATTAAGAGCCATGCCATGTTAAAAGAAATTTGTTATATTGGACTACGATTAGGTTTATATTCTACCTCAGCTTCATTTCCTGTAGCGACTCAGGATGAACGTCATTTATCGATTGCCATCAAGCAAGGAACGGAAAATATGATGGAGCTTGTTGATCGAAATACAATTAATATTTTGGGAACGAAAGAAAGTCTACCAACCGTTCTTCATTCGATTGCGAAAGAAAAACATTTTTCTGAAGGTGGTTTACTTGGTATTTGGGAATTCAATGAAAAACAAGTCAATGAAGCGCAACTTTTATATGAAGAGTCATGGCAAGACCAATCAGAAGCTTCGTATATAATTAGTGCACTTCAAGATGAAACACAACTAATAGTAGATGCAGAAATTTATATGACTGCATCAAAGGACAACCGAGATCGATATAGTTTAGATTTGTCTAAAAAATTTCCAGATTTAAAGTCTGTTAAAGTGCGCTCTGCATTTAAAACTGGATTATACTGGATTTTGGAGGAAGTTCTTCCCTCTATTCAAAGTACCTTTACACAGGTGAAAATTATTTGCAAGGATGGCGTTAAGATAAAAGGATTAGAACAGCGGAATCGATGGATTATGGAACTGTATCCAATTGATGAATTAATCGAATTACAGTATGGGGTACCAAAAGAAAATGTGCAATTTGAAATTTCATTTACACAACAGCATGTTTATAGCGTTTATGTAGATGATTTATTAGTAGCTGTACTAAATCCACTTATTAGCGAATTAGATTATGTCGATAACAACAAAAAAACATATCCAACGACAGCAGGCTATCGACTATTTAAAGATGAGGATATTATTCAAGAAAAAACTGTGTTGTCTGATCGAGAACGTTTTTATAAATATTATATCAATGACTATTTATCACGTATGAAGAAGAAATTATCAATTGATAAAAGTAATGTCAGCCAGGGACAACTATTTCCGTTATTTGACAGAATTGAAATTGACTTTACTTCTTCGGGAATTGAAGAGGAGCTACCTGTTAGACAGGAAGCAAACTCATCGTTCGAGGCATTGTATGAAGATGTATATTTTAATACCCTAGATTACTTTGCTACATTAGGTAACCAAATAGTTAATCGACCATTTAAGGCACCTGGGGGCGTTATTCCCTATATTCATATGCAGAAAGATATTTATAAACCTATTTTTAGTTGTATAAGGGTATATCAATGGCATGAAGAGGAATCCACAGACTGCGTAACTAAGCGAATAGTCTTTGATGAAGATGGTCAATTAGATAGTGCAGATATTTATTTAGGAACTAAGCATAAAGCTGTCACAGTGAAGCAGCAATTAAAATTTAAAATAAAAGACGCTTATCAATTATCGAGTAGATACAAAAGTTTTCCTGAAGTTAAGATAAATTATGCCGATTTATCCTATAAAGGAAATTTAATTCCTTTTTTTGAAGTTACAGAACAAATTACAAGTAAATATTTTTCTGGATTAAAGAAATCGAATGAAAAGCATACTATTATCTTTGAAGCAGGACATCATCCAAATGAAGTATCCAGTACTCCTGCTATATTAGAGCTAATGGAGGATGTTATACGTCAACAGCCAGAGCTATTAAAGAAAATTAATTTTATCATCATTCCTCTAGCAAACCCAGATGGCTATGAGATAATGAAAATGTTGACACAAGAGCATCCAAAATGGAAGCATCATGCTGCAAGATATAATGCAGTAGGGTTAGAATTTGCTCATGTGAAATTTCAAAAAAGTGTATTTGGTGAGGCTAATATTTTACCAATTGTTTTAAAAAAATGGGCGCCAGATGTTGTTATTGACAATCATGGAATTCCTGCTCGAGAATGGGTACAACCTTTTGCAGGATATGCTTGCCCTCCAATATTTCCTGTTTCTTACACGTTACCAAGCGCAATGATATATGGAATTGGTCGTTATGCAGATAGTGAGACTAAGGAGATTCAGGCTAAAAATCTAGAGCATGTAGCTGAAAAAGTGAATGCTATTTTTGAAGGAACAACCTTTGCGCAGGATAATGCCTATTGGCGCGATCGATATTATAAATACGGTACGAAATGGGAACCACAAAAATATCCGATTGAAGAAATGGCTAATATAAATTTTTACAGAAGCATGGAAGTAACACCAACATATTCATCTGTTAGTATTTTGCGTTACCCTCAATGGGTGGCACTAGATATAATTTCTGAAGTGGCAGATGAAATTGTATATGATGAGGAATTAAATTCATGTATTCAGGCTCATAAGCTTTTCAATCAAGCTATTATTCAAGCCACATTATCTGCGCCAGTGAATAAACAAAATAAAAATGGATGGGCGATAAAGCAACGTCCTATAGAAATTTAGGTGAATAACATGACAAAAATACTATTAACAGGATTTGAACCATTTCTTGATTATAAAATTAATCCAACCATGCAAATCGTAGAAGCATTAAGTGGCAAGGAGATGGATGGCTACGAAATAGTTGGACGCATATTGTCGGTAGATTTTCAGCAATCTGCTAATCAATTGAAACAGTATATTGATGCAGTAAAGCCACAAATTATCATTTCTTTAGGATTAGCTGGCGGACGTTATAAAATTACACCTGAGCGAATTGCCATTAATGTAAAAGATGGTGAGCCAGATAATAACGGATATACACCAGTTGATGAAAGTATTGATGAAAATGACGCTGATGCTTACCTTACAAATTTACCTATCCGCAATATGGTGAATCGTTTACAAAAAGAGGGCTTCCCAGCAGAAATCTCAAATACGGCCGGTACCTATCTATGCAATAATATTATGTATGAAGGGCTAGTTTATGCAAAGCAGAATGAAAAAGTTAAAGCCGGATTCATCCATATTCCTGCCTCTTTTGATTTGGCAATCCAGCATGGAAAAATACCGGGTTGGAATATTCAGGATTTAACAACATGCATTAAGCTCTGTATTGAGGAGACAATTCGTGCAGCGAAAAATTGATTTTCCTCACACTATGTGGATTAGCCAACACACAATTCGTTTTGCGTTTAAAGAGGAAATATCACAAGAAAATTTTCAAGCAGTCCAACAATTCAACCGATTTTTGAAAAACCATCTACAACGTAACCTTATTGAAAGTGTCGCTAGCTATCATACGGTTACAGCCTATGTTAAGCAAAAGATAGATATTGATTTTTTACAAGAGCAATGGCTTTTCATGCAAGTTACTACTAAAGATGATGAAGTAACAAGTCGTCAGTTGCAAATTCCAATTTGCTATGATGAGGAATTTGCTTTGGATATGGATCGTGTAATGGATTACACATGTTTATCGTTTGAGGACATAAAAAAAATACACATGTCTAAGTCATATAGTGTATATTTGATTGGATTTTTACCTGGCTTTCCTTATTTAGGGGATTTAGACAAAGAATTGTTTGTGCCACGTTTAAGAAAGCCACGTAGCTCTGTATCTGCGAGTTCTGTTGGTATAGGAGGTTTACAGACAGGGATTTATCCACTTGATTCACCTGGTGGATGGAATATTATTGGGAAGACGCCTCTCAATTTATTTAATGTACATGGGAAAGAAATTTTTATTTTTTCTCTTGGAGATCAAGTACAATTTTATGAAATATCTAAACAGGAGTTTTATGAAATAAAAGGTAAAGGAGTGTAGCAATTGAAGCCACTTCTTATAGTAAAAAAGCAAGGTGTACATGGTAGCCTGCAAGACCAAGGGAGATATGGCTATCGCGCGTATGGCATTCCTCTATCTGGACCTATGGATAAAGTGTCCTTTCAAGCAGCGCAATATATCTTAAATAATGAGAAAGACCAAACCTCATTTGAAATGTTTATTGGCGGTTTTGAATTTGAAGCTATTGATGACGGTATCTATGTCTTGACTGGAGCTAAATGCAGGTGTTTAGTAAATGGTGTCCTAATCGAAATGTGGAAAACCTTTCAATTAAGCAGGGGAGATGTCTTGTCCATAAAAAGTGTGAGTCACGGATCTGTTGTTTATCTTACACCTAAAGGGGGATTTCAATCAGAGCCAATACTAGGCAGTAATTCATGTTTTCCACTTGTAGGTGATGCTATTATTGAAGGTAGTATATTGTATGGAAAGAACGCAGAAATTTTACATTTTACAAGAGGACTATATGCACCATTTCGACCGGTATTTGAATCCGACATTACTGTAAGAATTTTTAAAGGCCCTCATTTTGAGCTATTTACGGAAGAGAGTCAACAGCAATTCTTGCAGATTTCTTTTCAGTTTTCGGGTGGAAATCGAATGGGCTATTATTTAAAAGGTACTATACTTCAGCTTAAAAAAATAAAAGATATCTTTTCAGAAGCCACACAGTTTGGAACAATTCAAGTGCCGCAAAATGGTGAGCCGATTATCTTAATGGCAGATGCTCAAACTGTAGGTGGTTATCCGATCATTGCTACAATCCATGAGGAGGATTTACATAAAGTTGCCCAAATGCGCATGTTTAATACGATAAAATTTGTACTAATGGAGGAAGATGTATGTCCATAGATATTAATTGTGATATGGGAGAAAGTAATGATGCTTTAAAAGATCTAGCAATTTTAGACTATGTTACGTCCATTAATATCGCATGTGGCTACCATGCTGGCAATCATACAATCATGCATCAGACGGTAAGAAACGCTATCCGTAAAAATGTTCGAATTGGTGCACATCCAGGATACCCTGATCTCGAGGGCTTTGGTCGACGAGATATGGATTTTAGTGCCGAGGAAATCTACGATATGGTTGTTTATCAAGTTGGAGCTTTGCAAGCATTTGTTTCAGTTGAAAAGGGTTTACTTCATCATGTGAAGCCACATGGAGCGCTTTATAATCAAAGTGCTAATAATATCGAAAAGGCGACCGCAATCGTCAATGCTGTATATGATATAAATCCAGCTTTTATTTTATATTGCTTATCCGGTAGTAAGATGGTAGAAGTTGCAAAGGAAAAGGGATTACAGGTTTATGAGGAAGTTTTTTCTGATCGTAATTACAATGTTGATGGTACATTAGTGAGTAGACGAGAAGAGAATGCATTAATTCAAACAGAGGCTGAAATGCTTGAACATGTCAAAGGAATTTTGATGTCGAATGAAGTGATGTCAGTACAGCGAAAGAAAATCAACATTTCTGCACAAACTTTATGTATACATGGTGATGGTCCACATGCACTAGACTATGCAAAAAAAATCTATGAGTTAAAATATCATATCAAATAAATAGAAAAGCTGGATGCCCTAAAAACCTATATTTTTAGAGCATCCATTTTTAGTTAAGGGCATTAAATAGTTGTTACTAATTCAACAGCTTCGATAATAATTGGAGTACCAGCAGAAATAGTGCCTGTAACAGTATTAAACGTTAATTCTGTTGCAGAAACTGTATAAGAATCACCTTCCTGAAGTACACCATTAATATATAAATTATAATATCCATTCGTTACAATTGGAAAAGTAGTTGCCGGACTACCGTTATCATTTAAAAAGGAAGTAGAAGCAATAGTTGTTCCATCTACAATTGCTAAAGTAGTAGCTAAAATATTAAAAAACCTTGTGGAAGTACCTGATACATTTACATTGATATTAATAATGGAAAGCGCCACGTCGTTCACCTCCTTTCAAATGATTAGTTCGTTTGGTTTATAAAACCGAGCGATTCGATGATGATAGGTGTTCCTCTATAGATGGTTGAACTTTCAGCTTTTAGGTTTAAGGAGGCTGGAGTTACGGTATAAATCCCGCCCTCTTGCATTACACCATTAATATAAAGGTTGACGTACCCATTTGGATGAATAATTGTAAATGCGGCTACTTGGTCTCCATTATCCTCCCAAAACAGATCAGCGTTTAAAGCAGCTCCATTTGTCAAATTAATATCAGCTGTAACAATATAAAAATATCTATTCACAATTGGAATAATCGTTCCACTAGGAATAATGACTGGAGGAGTAATGAAAGACGCAGTACTAGCTTTTATCCGGGGCCATACAAATCGATCTTCACAGCCGCATTCACATATTTGTTTGTTTTTCCGATAATTACCTTTATTCATATTCTAATCACTCCATTTAATTATTGATGCCCCTGCATCTACTATTCTGTTTAGTGCCTACAGTAAAAATGGAAGCATGCTTGTAATAATTTCATTACCTTTAAAATATGAAATAAATTCTAAATGGTTTAGTTAAGCATCCTAATTTAATAGTTTTTTTAGAAATAAGCTTTATATCGTTGGTTAAACATGCCTGTGTTGACGAATATTACGTCTGAAACCTTGATATATATGCTTTTTAAAGTAAATTAGTGTTATACTTTGCTTGTCGAATAAGGTAGAATACTAATTATGAATAATTTATCTTCATTCCGAACAACATTGAATGAAGATAAAGACTCTGGCGGATGTCGTGAACTTGGAAAGGCATGATTTACGATTCAAATTTAGACAGCATTGTTTATCTGTAGCGAAAGCGCCAAGGCGAAATTGATTAATGATAAAGGGGATACTGGTTTTATGAATGATTTTGATCAGCAACTGGAGGGGCTGTTAAAGCAAGCAGCGTTACAATACATAATATATCAGCATAATGGCGATACGGAGCGTATGGATAAAACATCACTTTTTGCGCGAAAATTACAGCAAAAAGAGTATGTTATTGGATTTGCAGGCCACTTCTCTGCAGGAAAGTCGAGTATGATTAATGCACTTTCTGGTGAAAATTTACTTGCATCTAGTCCAATTCCAACGAGTGCTAACATAGTAAAGGTCCATAAGTCAGAGGAAGATTATGCGATTGTCTATATGCATAATGAAAAGCCTGTAAAGTTTGAGGCAGGCTATGATTTTAAAACTGTTAAAGAACTTAGTAAAAATGGGGATCTTGTGTCGCAAATTGAAATTGGGCACAGTGCATCGACATTACCATTTGGTGTCACAGTGATGGATACACCGGGGGTAGACTCCACAGATGATGCACACCGAATGTCTACAGAGTCAGCTCTTCATATTGCTGATATCGTATTTTATACAATGGACTACAATCACGTGCAATCTGAATTAAATTTCCAATTTACAAAGCAGTTGATGAAGTACAACCCAAATGTTTATTTGATCGTTAATATGATTGATAAGCATAAGGAGAATGAATTAAGCTTTGAGGAATTTAAAGCGACTGTTCATCAATCATTTGCCGCTTGGGGAGTAGTACCTAAAGGTGTGTTTTTCACTTCTTTAAGAGAGCCAGAGCACCCATATAATGATTTTGAAGCTGTGAAGAAAATTGTTATGGATAGCATGAATGATTGGCAGGACCAGCTTGTACAAACTGCAACAAATACACTTCGTTTATTGCAAAGTGAGCATGACACTTATTTAATGGAAGAAAGACAGGATCGTTTAGATATTGATGAAGACGTATTAAGTGCGGATGACTGGGCGAACCATAAGGACATTTTAGAACAATACAATAAGCTAAATCGTCAAGTGGAGTTGTTTTCTGTAGAGGCATGGAACGAGACATTTGAAGAGCAGCGTAAGGAGCTGCTTGTGAATGCAGCCATTATGCCTGCCGATTTACGAGATAAATTACGCCTGTATTTAGAGAGCCAGCAGGAAGGTTTTAAAGTAGGTGGCTTATTTACGGCTAAGAAAAAAACGGAAGAAGAACGAAACCGTCGTAAAGAAGATGCCTATAGTGCCTATCAAAATGTTGCACATGCGCAAATCACAGGTCATTTAAAGGGCTTAATGAAAAAGGTTTTAAAGGATGTTGGAGCACTAAATGAAGAGCGTGCTTCAGCAATTGATACGTATGTATTTGATCTGCCATTTTCACTGATCGAACAACAGGTGCAGGTAGGTGCTTTGTTAACAGGAGATGCTGTATTAAACTTTGCTAATCGTGTAGCGGAGGCAACAAAGCGCTACTTTATTCAAGAAACGGATCATTGGAAGGATGCACAAGCAAAATTATTAGAAACAGTAGCGACAGAAACAGCTGCTCCATCTAAATTAAAAATGGCAGGAATGCAGACAAAGGTAGATGCTATTCAGGCTGTGCTTGAAATGGAAGGCTACCAGCAATATAGTGCAAGTGTTATGCATCAGGCGAGCAATGAAATTCGTAAGCAAGCAAATCAACAATTGACAAACTGGGACAACGCATTTAAGCAGGATTTAGCAGAAATTCGATTATTTGATGAAGCAATGCTGAAGCCAAAAGAGCAAGCTGTTCAACAAGAAGAGGTGCAACAGGCTGTGAGTGCAGCCAGCCTTCCTATTGAAGGTGTTATTAAACGGGCTATGCATACAGCGAACGCCGTTAAAGAGGTTCAAGGCTTTGCGGAAGTAGCGAGTTATATAGAAAATAAGGTAGATCGTTTGCAAAAGAAAGATTTTACAATCGCATTGTTTGGTGCATTTAGTGCTGGAAAATCCTCTTTCTCCAATGCCCTTATGGGTGCAAAGGTTTTACCAGTTTCACCAAACCCTACAACAGCAGCTATCAATAAAATACGTCCTGTAACACCAGACCATCCACATGAAACAGCCGATGTACTGTTAAAAAATGCAGATCAAATGCTAGAGGATATAAAAGGCTCCTATGCAGCGATTGGGCTTTCTGTTTCCTCATTGGAAGAAGCCTTTAACCGTGCGGATGAAGGACTTGCTGTACAGCTTTCTGATGAGCGTTTAAATGTCCATAAATCATTTATTCGTGCATATAAAGAAGGCTTCCCAACGTTTAAAACTGAGCTTGGCAAAGTTTTACGTGTTGACCGAGAAGAGTTTGAAAAATTTGTTGCGCAAGAAACCAAATCTTGCTTTGTTGACAATATTGACTTCTATTATGATAGTCCACTGACACGCATGGGTGTAACATTAGTTGATACGCCAGGAGCTGACTCTATTAACGCACGACATACAGGTGTTGCATTTGAGTATATCCGTAATGCGGATGCAATCCTGTTTATTACTTATTACAATCATGCCTTTGCAAAAGCAGACCGTGAATTTTTAATTCAGCTTGGTCGTGTGAAGGATGCATTCGAGCTAGATAAGATGTTCTTTATTGTCAATGCCATTGATTTGGCAACAACAGAGGAAGAACAGGAAGATGTAAAGGGCTATGTGCGTTCAGAATTACAACGCTTTGGCATACGCTTCCCTCGACTTTACGGTGTATCTAGTTTGTTGGCATTAAAGGAAAAAGTCGAAAGTGCTGATTTAACATCTGGTATGCCACCATTCGAGGAAGCTTTCTATACATTTTTAAATGATGAATTAAGTGCATTAGCGGTGCAGGCACTTGCAGAGGAAGTTGATAAAACTGAGCAACGTTTGGGTGATTTAATTTCTCAAACAGAGGAAAACTTAAAGCGTAAGGATGAACGTTTAGAGGAGTTAACAACACTTGAACAGCATATCAAATCCAAGTTCAATACGCTTAATACAAGTATGGCAGAAAGTGAAACGAAGCAAGAGCTAGATGAATTATTATACTATGTTCTACAGCGCGTATACTATCGTTATCCAGAGTTCTTTAAGGAAGGCTATAACCCATCAACATTTGCAGCAATGCCAGCACAGCAAGCATTGGAGCATGCTTTGAAGGAAGTATTACAAAGCCTACGATTTGATTTTACACAAGAAATGCGTGTCACGAATTTCCGATTATCACAATTTATCAGTAAGAAGATGCAATTACGCTTTAAAGATGAAGTACGTGAGTTAAAAGAACTAAATCGCAGCTTCTCGTTTTTAGCCTTTGAAGCTGCTGAGCCAGATTTACTTAATTTTGAGGGACCATTTACCGATAATGCAAAATATTCAAGCGTAAAAACGCACTTCCGTAATGCAAAAGCGTTCTTTGAGAAAAATGAAAAGGTAAAATTAAGTGAGGCATTAGAGGCCTTAACAAAGCCAGATGCTCAAAATTATCTGGATGCACAGAAAGTATCATTAATGACATGGGCCATTTCCTACATTGCTGAGGAAGCGGAAAGATTACGTCTGCATATTTACCATCAGGCACTTGAGCAAATTGCTACAGAAAGACTTGTACTTCAAGAAGAAAGTCGTTTAGCTTCTTGGAAAACGATTTACGCGCAATTACAATACGCATGAGGTGATTCGTATGGGAAAAGTATTCAAATCAGTAGAGGAAATTCAATTTGACAGTGTTCGTTTTGTAGATGCCCGCTTTGATTTACAGGACAATGAAGCAGGTAGAAAAGCATTCGATGAGGGGCATGCGCCAGGAGCTATTTATATTCACCTAGAGCAGGATTTATCGGATATGGAGTCGGATAATGGTCGTCATCCAATGCCAAACAAAGAAAAGCTATCAGCAGTTTTTCAAGGATTAGGTTTAAGCTATGATGATCAGATTGTTGTTTATGATCAAGGTGCTGCACCATTTGCAACAAGAGCATGGTGGATGCTAACATATGCTGGTTTTCCAAATGTAGTCATTGCCAATGGTGGTGCACCAGTACTTGAGAATAAGATAGCCTTCACCAAGGATATCATTAAATACCCACCAACTACTATTGAGTTTGAATGGCAGGAGGATCACTACGCTCCACGTGAAGTGGTAAAAGCGATTGTTGATGGAGAAGTAAAGGCAACTTTACTTGATGCTCGTGCTGCAGCTCGTTATCGTGGAGAGGTGGAGCCATTAGATAAAGTAGCTGGACATATACCAACTGCCAAAAATTTTGACTGGGAGCAATTGAAATCAGAAGGTCAATTACAGGCTAATGATGCCCTACGAAGTAAGGTTTCATCTGATGAACATGTTGTGGTCTATTGTGGCAGTGGCGTGACAGCATCGCCTTTATATGCTGTCCTAGCCGATGAAGGCTACGAAAATATTCAATTATATGTTGGTAGCTATAGTGATTGGATTACCCAATATGAGGTTGAAAAGGGTACAAACGAATAAATGATTGGAAAAACGCTCACGATGGTGGGCGTTTTTTTATGTGTGTGCCCGGCATGCGCACAATCGTTACCAACGGCAATTTATGGAGAGCTTATAAAAAGGTAAAAGAAAATGGAGGGGCTCCGGGCGTAGATGGAATAACAGTTCACGAACTAAAATCTCACCTGCGAAAACATTTTGAGCCACTTAAAATCAAACTAAGAGATGGCACTTACCAACCGCAACCGGTGAA
>NZ_JBYTBB010000080.1:0-22280 GCF_058788755.1 Lysinibacillus sp. FW301-JW8 | reverse complement strand
GTACACGTCCTTTAAAATAGTTATTTCTATAATAGCTACTCTCAGTTTTCCGTGTCCACTTTTTATACTAACCTCATCAATCCACACTCTCCATGTAGAGAGTGACACGGTCTATAAGGAGTAAAGAGGCTCCTAGCGTAGATTTCAATCCACACTCTCCATGTAGAGAGTGACTGTGTACCAAGATTGTTAATAAGAATATCCTTTTATTTCAATCCACACTCTCCATGTAGAGAGTGACCTGCTGGCTATTATATTGGTTCACATGATGAAGGCATTTCAATCCACACTCTCCATGTAGAGAGTGACAATCATCATCAGTAAGTTGTTGCGCATCTTCGTGATTTCAATCCACACTCTCCATGTAGAGAGTGACGATGTCAATGTTCGGTTCATCTTTAAGGACCTGTATTTCAATCCACACTCTCCATGTAGAGAGTGACAGACGCTATCATTCTCAATATCTTTCTATAATGCATTTCAATCCACACTCTCCATGTAGAGAGTGACGAGCGTAAGCAGCTACAGAATGAACAAGCTAAATTATTTCAATCCACACTCTCCATGTAGAGAGTGACTTCATTGTCTTCAGCACGCTGTTGGGCTTGCAGACATTTCAATCCACACTCTCCATGTAGAGAGTGACCAATAGTATCTACTTTATCGTTATCACCGAAAGATTTCAATCCACACTCTCCATGTAGAGAGTGACAATAATCCGATTACTTTCCATACCACTATTCATATTTCAATCCACACTCTCCATGTAGAGAGTGACGCATTACCTGGTGAACGTGTTTCAATTTGCTTGAATTTCAATCCACACTCTCCATGTAGAGAGTGACGGTGTTCCTATGTACCAGTTCTTTCATGATTTCATATTTCAATCCACACTCTCCATGTAGAGAGTGACACAAGCTATGTGACTCTATTAATCGTGTAAACCTATTTCAATCCACACTCTCCATGTAGAGAGTGACAAATTAACCGAGGCTGTTAACGCACTGGTTATTGTATTTCAATCCACACTCTCCATGTAGAGAGTGACAACTTCATCCGAAGAGAAAATTAAGAGTCTAAAATCATTTCAATCCACACTCTCCATGTAGAGAGTGACCCTTACCACGAATTTTTTTACAAGGATCCACTTTTATTTCAATCCACACTCTCCATGTAGAGAGTGACAAAAACATTACATTCAGGGGCAAATTTTTAAATTAATTTCAATCCACACTCTCCATGTAGAGAGTGACCAAAAATACCCTTTTCCTTATCGTAAAATTGAGATTTCAATCCACACTCTCCATGTAGAGAGTGACAGAGCTTGCAGAAACACGCTTAAACAGTGCTATATTTCAATCCACACTCTCCATGTAGAGAGTGACATGGCGGGCATTAAAGCAACAAATGCACCTGCAAATTTCAATCCACACTCTCCATGTAGAGAGTGACGTTGATGGCGCAAGGTAAACTCTGTTGTTATTCGTGTATTTCAATCCACACTCTCCATGTAGAGAGTGACAATCATCTCTAAGAAGGTCATAACCACAGATGTCTTATTTCAATCCACACTCTCCATGTAGAGAGTGACGTTATCTTCACCAAATTTTTCAAATACAGCGCTAATTTCAATCCACACTCTCCATGTAGAGAGTGACGGCATATATACATAAACATCACTGATTAATGCGATTTCAATCCACACTCTCCATGTAGAGAGTGACGTAAGTATTAGTTACTTTGTTACCTATATAAGTAAATTTCAATCCACACTCTCCATGTAGAGAGTGACCGATGCCAAAAAAGATAATTTTCGATTTATACCATTTCAATCCACACTCTCCATGTAGAGAGTGACTTTATTTTAGGAGGTAATGGTTTTAATAGATTTATTTCAATCCACACTCTCCATGTAGAGAGTGACGAATATGAGTATGAGAGAATCAGACCCGGAGAAATTTCAATCCACACTCTCCATGTAGAGAGTGACGTGTGTGAATGCTGATGGCAACTACAACAAAACATTAATTTCAATCCACACTCTCCATGTAGAGAGTGACGCAAAATAATTTATGTGACGGGTCAATTAGTTCTATTTCAATCCACACTCTCCATGTAGAGAGTGACACAGCATGTATGACAATCTAAACCATTCAGGTGGATTTCAATCCACACTCTCCATGTAGAGAGTGACCAAATCCACTTCTACTTTTCTCTTTGCGAGCACCAATTTCAATCCACACTCTCCATGTAGAGAGTGACGTAAGCAGATTTCCCCATTCTGGTGCTCATTTCGATTTCAATCCACACTCTCCATGTAGAGAGTGACCCAATAGGTTCAATAATAATTGCAGATATAGGTATTTCAATCCACACTCTCCATGTAGAGAGTGACTTCACTGAGATATTCATTAGCTCCAGTTATTTTAATTTCAATCCACACTCTCCATGTAGAGAGTGACGGGGCAAAGATTCGCAGGCAATGTATGCTCTTGTATTTCAATCCACACTCTCCATGTAGAGAGTGACTGGTGCTTCAATACATGACTAGATATCCAAACTATCATTTCAATCCACACTCTCCATGTAGAGAGTGACCCAAGAGGTTTTTCCCAACCTTCCGACGAGTCCAATTTCAATCCACACTCTCCATGTAGAGAGTGACCTTCAGGCACAAAAATCTTTATAAAAAATTCTAATTTCAATCCACACTCTCCATGTAGAGAGTGACAAAAATTGATAAACTAATTCCCTAAATCTAAAATGATTTCAATCCACACTCTCCATGTAGAGAGTGACAGATCGTGTGAGTGCAGCATTAAATCATTTCAAAATTTCAATCCACACTCTCCATGTAGAGAGTGACGGAAAGCCACGTTATGTAGATGCCAAAACAGAGCATATTTCAATCCACACTCTCCATGTAGAGAGTGACTGGACAAAAGCCATTTTGGGCATACGAACGAAATATTTCAATCCACACTCTCCATGTAGAGAGTGACTTAAGCCCACCGTTTATTTGTGTATCGAATAATTTATTTCAATCCACACTCTCCATGTAGAGAGTGACCTTCCTCTGCCACCACATCATCATTGTGGAAGCTATTTCAATCCACACTCTCCATGTAGAGAGTGACGAATGACATGGTTATTTTTCCTCCTTATTGTCTGTGATTTCAATCCACACTCTCCATGTAGAGAGTGACCTTGCTTTTGCACAAGCCAATGCATATACAAATGTATTTCAATCCACACTCTCCATGTAGAGAGTGACCCATTCTCCGTTTCATCATCATCCTCTTTTGGAGATTTCAATCCACACTCTCCATGTAGAGAGTGACCAACGGCATTTTGATTCAATGTCTGCATTTCTCGCAATTTCAATCCACACTCTCCATGTAGAGAGTGACGGTACGCAACGTGTCTTCACAACAACTTCCTGTTATTTCAATCCACACTCTCCATGTAGAGAGTGACCTTAATGCTTTTAATTCTTCCTGTTTTCGTTGTTATTTCAATCCACACTCTCCATGTAGAGAGTGACTGAAAGCCATTGTGCCATGTCTGCAAACGCTTTTATTTCAATCCACACTCTCCATGTAGAGAGTGACGGACGTGGCTCATATGTACTTATTCGGTGGTGTATTTCAATCCACACTCTCCATGTAGAGAGTGACAAATATCCAACTTGAAAATTACTAATATAGAAACAATTTCAATCCACACTCTCCATGTAGAGAGTGACCCCAACCTTCAGATGTCCATTGTCCAATTTGTTTATTTCAATCCACACTCTCCATGTAGAGAGTGACCTGATATGCTTATTCATACCTTGGATTGTTTGAATTTCAATCCACACTCTCCATGTAGAGAGTGACGATATGCAAGCATTTATTAATCAATTTGGCAATGCTATTTCAATCCACACTCTCCATGTAGAGAGTGACATCTGGTGTCGTAGCACTTGTCGTGATTTTTGTATTTCAATCCACACTCTCCATGTAGAGAGTGACGTCAATATCGTTAGTTTTTGCAATGATTAATTTTTTATTTCAATCCACACTCTCCATGTAGAGAGTGACAGAAAGTATTATTAGTTTTGATAGTCAGCAATATCATTTCAATCCACACTCTCCATGTAGAGAGTGACAAGAGGCATGACATTAACACAACTTGCTGAAAAACTTATTTCAATCCACACTCTCCATGTAGAGAGTGACGCCAATTTGTCGTGTAGTTTCATACCCTAGTTTCATTTCAATCCACACTCTCCATGTAGAGAGTGACCAAAGACTGCGACTGCAATTTCCTTTATTTTAATTTCAATCCACACTCTCCATGTAGAGAGTGACGGCAATAACATCTGCATCTTGTTCGATGCTTCCAATTTCAATCCACACTCTCCATGTAGAGAGTGACTCATGCGGTAATAGATTTTGTCCAATATGCACTTGATTTCAATCCACACTCTCCATGTAGAGAGTGACCCTCGCTACTAAAACCCATCCGTTCCATAACGGATGATTTCAATCCACACTCTCCATGTAGAGAGTGACCATTACGCTTCATGAATAAACCTAGTGCGCCAGCACATTTCAATCCACACTCTCCATGTAGAGAGTGACGCGTTTCATGTCGACACATTTTGTACCCTTTCATTATTTCAATCCACACTCTCCATGTAGAGAGTGACGAAACAGCAGAGTATTTCTTCGGTGATGTTGTCAATTTCAATCCACACTCTCCATGTAGAGAGTGACGTTATCAACAATGCTCAAAACGCTACTACTGATGCATTTCAATCCACACTCTCCATGTAGAGAGTGACCCGTTAGAAATTTGGGCACTTAACGATGGAGTTAATTTCAATCCACACTCTCCATGTAGAGAGTGACTTCTACGAGACGAATTAAATGCACTTTTCGCAAGATTTCAATCCACACTCTCCATGTAGAGAGTGACGCTTACACTGTCTTTTAAAGTTGATATAAAATGATTAATTTCAATCCACACTCTCCATGTAGAGAGTGACGGAGTGCTTTTTATTTTGACTGAAAGTAGGTGAGAATTTCAATCCACACTCTCCATGTAGAGAGTGACACACCTAACCAATTTGTCGCATCTTCCCATGCTGTATTTCAATCCACACTCTCCATGTAGAGAGTGACGGACATTTCAATGTAGTTTAAAAAATTATGAGAGATTTCAATCCACACTCTCCATGTAGAGAGTGACGATACTGCATTAATTACATCAGATCTCATATCGGATTTCAATCCACACTCTCCATGTAGAGAGTGACAAAAATTAGATGACATAGGTTATATTTATTACGATATTTCAATCCACACTCTCCATGTAGAGAGTGACTTTCCTCAACAGTTTCTTCTACGACTTTTGATAAGATTTCAATCCACACTCTCCATGTAGAGAGTGACCACTGGATTTTGTTACAGGTCTATTAAAGACGTGATTTCAATCCACACTCTCCATGTAGAGAGTGACAATATTGCTCATTTTTATGTCTATGTTCAATCCAAATTTCAATCCACACTCTCCATGTAGAGAGTGACGGGCTTTAGCAAAATGTTTGGAGCAAAGTAGATATTTCAATCCACACTCTCCATGTAGAGAGTGACGGTAGTTGGAATGTCGAGACAACAGGAAAACTATAATTTCAATCCACACTCTCCATGTAGAGAGTGACCTAGTACCTTTGGAACCGTCTTTAGATCTTATTTGATTTCAATCCACACTCTCCATGTAGAGAGTGACTTGCGACTGCCTTTCCTATAGCACGGACTTTAGGTCATTTCAATCCACACTCTCCATGTAGAGAGTGACGCTGCTGTTACATCTGTGTTCGGTTGGGTCGGTATTTCAATCCACACTCTCCATGTAGAGAGTGACATTTAATTTATATATGTATCTTGTTTAATAATTTAATTTCAATCCACACTCTCCATGTAGAGAGTGACTTCAACTATTGATTCTGCTAAAGTTTCATATTGCTATTTCAATCCACACTCTCCATGTAGAGAGTGACCAACAGTCCAGTCTTGTTCATCTAAAAAAGTGACCATTTCAATCCACACTCTCCATGTAGAGAGTGACTCCCGACGAGTCCAGTAAACGAAATTACATCTCCATTTCAATCCACACTCTCCATGTAGAGAGTGACGCTACATACATCAAACACACGAATTCAATGATTGATTTCAATCCACACTCTCCATGTAGAGAGTGACTCATAAAATCTAAACATAATACTAGATGATGGAATTTCAATCCACACTCTCCATGTAGAGAGTGACGATGAGGCTGGACGTTGGTTTAACTCTCGGACGTGATTTCAATCCACACTCTCCATGTAGAGAGTGACTTTGTCGTTGCTGCCACCAGGCTACTTGTTCATATTTCAATCCACACTCTCCATGTAGAGAGTGACTGCAAAAAATGATTAAAAAATAGATATTTTAATCGAATTTTGATAAATATTATTTTTTCCTACTTCTTATATATCATATGAACCCTTTTTTTCTTCATTAAATTCGCAAAATTCCGGTGCGGATCTCTTAATGATTTTATGTTCGCTTCGCATCCGCACCGGAACTGATTATAAAATTATTGTGTCCTCCACATCCAATGTTTCTTTTGCACCAATATGGATGACCTTAGATTTGTAGTTATTGCCAAGCTGATAAAACCGCAGGCTATCCTCTTCCACGTCAATAATATCTTGAAGTGCAAGTTGAAGTTGTTTAAACTGAGTGGCGTCGACTATACATTCAAAGACAGAATTTTGTACGCGCATTCCATAGTTTTCACAAACTTTGGCCACCTTGCGTAAGCGTTTTTGACCTAGAGTTGTTTTTGTGACAACATCATATGTGACTAGTACTAACATGTAAAGCCCTCACTTCCATAAGAATGGTGGGTATTCTTCTAAATCACCTCGTATATGGCGTGCTAGCAGCATAGCTTGTGCGTGAGGTACAAGACCCCAATTAATTTTTTCATTTAAATATGGATGTGTTAGACTTTCTTGTTTTCGTTCCTGCCATGCTTTGATAAATTTCCTTCGTCCATCTTCTGTTAATAGAACAGCACCATTTTCCTTTTGAACAAAGTCTGAAGTTTGCATTATTTTTTTATTTATCATTTTCAAAACAAAGCGATCTGCCATGACCCCACGAAGCTCCTCCATCACATCCAGTGCCAGTGAAGCTCGTCCGGGGCGATCACGATGCAAAAAACCAACATAGGCATCTAATCCTACCGTTTCCAATGCGGCAGCGACATCTGAGGCAAGCAATGTATAGGCAAGTGACAATAAAGCGTTTACTTTATCTGTTGGTGGACGACGATTGCGGTTTTTAAAATAAAACATATCTTTTTGCTGTAAAATCATTTGGTCGAATAATTTAAAGTATGCTGTAGCTGCCTGTCCTTCAAGACCACGCAATCGCTCTAAATCCTCGGTCGCTAAAATTTCTTTCATTGTTGCTGTCAAGTCACTAGAAACTTGTTTAAAAATAGGTACATCTACACGAAGTGGGTAATCGCGTGCCATGCGTTCTAAAATCCATTTTTGATTAGAAATTTTTGCAAAAATAAAATTACGAGAAATTTTGGCACTTTCAATTTCACTATCTGATAAACGATACTGCGTTTTTCGTAATATGACATTGCCTTTACTTCCACCAATTACCCTCGCCAAAAATTTACCTGAACGTGATAAAAAAGTTAAATTAATATTTTTATCTGCACAGGCATGCATTAATTTAGGGCTCGCTCCAGCATAACCAAATGTACAAATAGCTTCAAAATTATGTAGAGGAAATCTACCTAGTTGTGTTTCTTCATGTGTAACAACAACAGTCTCACCCTGTAATGACAAATAAATATCAGGGGTTGTAATAAATAATGTATTTAATAATTTTCTCATTATAAATACCTCTCCATATAACTGCGTACTTTTATTGATGACATAAGCTCAGGCAGACATAAATTTTGTAGGGAGCAACTTGTACAATGCTTGCCCGTTTTTACTTTTGGCGTATGTCGTCTATCAAAATAATGATGCATTTGTTTAAATAAAGACCTTACTTCATCCTTCATTTCGTCATGTATTTCAATCTTTACACGGCGTTTTATTTCATCATAAAATAAATAGGCGTACGGAATATCACATAACAACATTTCCTCTAGACACATTGCCTGTGCCACAAGTTGGACGATATCTTCTTCACCTTTTTTTGGTTTTCCACGCTTATATTCTACTGGAATTGGTAAGTAAGTGCCTATCTCACCATATAAAGGAACACCATCTTTATGTTCATGAAATTCTACAACATCACAAATACCACTGGTTCTTAGATTATGAGAGCGAATAGGCATCGCTCTTACTATTAATTTTTTTCCACGCTTCTCACGTAAAAAAGGTTGATCTGCTTTCTCATGAACATGTTGTCCTTCAATGGTCAAAACATTTTCTGCCCATTGCTGTTCAACGTGTATTAATGCCCATTGCCTTGGACAGAAACGAAAATGCTGAATACCCGATAACATTAAATAATTTAAATCTTCATTGTCCTTCCAGCTCATGAACCCTCAACCCCTCTAAAGGTTCAACTAAGATTGTTAAATCCTCAACAGAGTTTCCTTCTACCTTTAAAGAACGATGTACTTTTGCTGATGAGTATTGGCCAAGCTTTGAATTATGCTCCCACCAAATCAACTTATGTACTTCAAGTGATCCTTCTGGACGGGCAGAAGATGCATCATTTTCAAATAATGTAATCAACGCCTCTTTTAATTTTTCAGCATCTTCATTAGTAAAACCTGTTTTCTCCGCTAATTGCGTATTAATACTGCCATAAAACTTATAGATACCAAAATCTACACGATGTTTCATGCCCATAGTATCTGATCCCTTTTTATCGCCTGTCACAGAATTTACACTCTTTGTAATTTGAATACTTGTAATATCAATTGGTGTAAGGCTGATTGCTGGATGAATAGACACTGGACCACGAACACCTACGGATAAAGAATCTCCTTTAAAAGCAAATACTTGTCCAAATGCACGTACATCAAACCAAGTGTTACTTGCTATCGTTGCATAAACATCACCATTTCCTTTTTTATCAGCCTTTATTTTTTTCAACTCTGGAATCGCATCTGCACGATCGTTTAAACTTTTAAAGCCGTCATCATTACGATCATCAGATTGCACAAAAATCACTTCGCCCATATCTTGTAGACGATTGCGTAATTTACGCTTAAGACATACATCCGATACTTCCCCGTAACCGTCGTAATTTTGACGTGGACGATTACCATTCAATGGGTCACCATTTGGATTGGCATTTTGTACAGAAAATACAACAGCAAAATCAATTTTATGATCTAATATTGGCATTATTTTATTCCTCCACATTCTTCTCTTTTTTCGAATATAACGCTTGTCTCTGGCTGTAATAACCAAGTAAATATTTCCCTGTTAGTGGTGCATCCGTGAAGTCATTAATATCCATTTGTGCACCAATCTCATCGATAAGTTTCGTATAATAAATACCCTTTTCTCGTAATTTCATTTGATAGGGCTGTAAATTCCTCTGAATTGTAGACCACGTTCTTGCTGGGTGACGAGAAAATGCATTCATATAACGTAAGGCATTTGTTGGTCGATTCTCTTCCTTACCTAACGCATTACGTTCTAACACATCCGCCACTGCCAGTAAGCGACCAAATAAATAATCACGTTCTGGGTTTGTCGTATCAAGTGCCACAGTGTAAACCTCCTCATCTTTATCATAGTAATGTTTTTTTACAAGTGAGCATGCAACACCTAAAACCTGTTCCCACTCCCACGTTTGCTCATAAAATTGGGGATTCGAAGCACGAACAATTGCACTGCGCACAATATCAATAGGCACTTTTCGTCCATCAATCACGGAAGGTAACATCCGCTCCATGACACCCTTAACAACCTTATCGCTAGGTCTAGGGCCATATGCAGCATGTGCAATTGTATAAAATGACGGTGAACCAAAGTACTGCACCCATACATCATTCTTTTTTCTTGTATGACGCCAGCTACAATCCTTATGCCAGTTTAAGAGCTTATCAAAATAATCTTTAATATCTAAATCTCGATAATAAAGTACTGCTAATCGTCCAGGTGTTGCTGCATCAAGCGTTAAAATATAAACCTTTTCGTCATTGTGTTCTTCAATATTCATGTTCTTTTTAATACCACTAATAATTTGACTATGCTGTTCTGCCAGTAAAGTCTTGACATCAGCTTTTTTCGTAAACATGGCATCTCGCTGTGCTAAAATGTTATTAAAATCTATAAACACATCACTCGATAAATCATCAGCTACAAAAGGCATATCAGGATTTTTCGAGCCCCATACTAGAAAAATTCGACCATCTACTTGCTTTCCTTGTCTTTCAATCAGCCATTTTAGTGCATTATGCGCTTTTTGTGAGACATCATAGCTAATATTCGCCGCTTCAAAGCTATCTTTAAAACGACCACGATATGTAAAGCCTGTACTATCATTCGCTGAAATCAGCTTTGCCTTATCACCCGAATTACGCAGTTTATTTGGATGACGAACTGTAACAGGTAATTTCTCGCCTGTTACATAGCAAATATCACTATCCTGTAACTTCGTGTTATAAAACTGACTATACGCATTGTATATCTCTTTATTACTCCAAACTGGATCTGTTACTTCCCCTGGGATATGAACATCGAAACGAACAAATGCACTTTCCTGTGTTCCTGCAAGCATCTGAAAAACAAGCGGTTTGTCTCCATCTTGCTTTGTATCCCATTTTGAACGCAATAAACCTGCTTCTGTTAGATGTAAAATAGATCGATCCACCAAATCCTTAATAAGCGTACCCTTTTTCACATATTCATAGATTGCTTTTACATATGGGTGACTATATGACGAATCACACCATTCTCCAAGCTGTTCTAAAAAAAATTGGTGTGCATCACGTTTATCCTCTTCCTGCGTATAAGAAACATAATCACCCGCCACATACATCAGCTTGTCTTGCAACATATGAGACACATAATTTTTCCCTGAACGACTACCAGAGCTTTCTGTAAAAGGTAAAATGGTATTAATTTTTTCAATGACTTTTGCGTCATATAATGTACCATCGAGTGTAACAAGTATTTCAATATGTGCTGTTTGCGTTGTATGTGAAATCGGCAGAAGCGTATATTCAATCTCTTTTTTATCTTTTGTTTCTTTTTTGAAAATATCGCCAGCTTGCTCTTCATGCTCTTCATACGTTTTATATAGGGCACGTAAATAACTCATTGTTCCACCTCCAGCTCCGCATATTCTGTATCTACAGCTGTCATCGATTTCCCTAAATTAAACGATTTTGCATGCATTTCCTTAATCGGTCGAACAAGTGTACATTGTTTTGGACGAATAAAAGTAATATATCCTTTTACCATCTTAGGTTGCCAAAGTCTTGTTTCTAGCATATTACTTCCCGTTTCATCTGGATAATTTAAACCGTGAACCATCGTCCCAAAATGTACCTCATCATAGTCATCGTAAAAGCCTTCGCCAAATCCAAATTCACATGGCTCCACATAGGCTTGACATTCCCGTGCACCTAAAAAAACATCTCGTCGACCACCCTTTTCAACACAACGTTTTGCAATATTATGATGTTTATGTTCATTGAAATCCTGCTCCAAATCCATACGATTGGTGTTGAACTCAAAATGTGCTTTTACTTGGTAGCAGACATCACGCAAGTAGCTGTAGTTAGCAAGCGTGTTGCCACCTGTCATGTCGATTGGTCGTACTCCCTTTGACTCCATTCGAATAGAATTCATCACACGAATTTCATCAATATACCAAATGATGGATGGCTTCCAGTAAACCGATTCTACAATTCCTTTCAGTGCTTGATAACTTGGAATTTGCGTCGTCATCTTTTCACCACCAAGTTTCATCAACGGATCAGTGAATAATGCATATGCGCCATGTACCATAAACTCAATTTGATTTCGAATTATTGTCATTTTATCACCTCCTTTGAATTAAAAATAAACTGCGCTCACATTTTACCGAAAACTTATAAAAAAATTTCAAGGCTTATGTAAATTAATAAATATCAATAGTATTCTAAATTTTGATAAAACTATTTATTGAATTTTTAGATATTTTCCCATAAATATTTATTTAAATTTCAAAACAAACTTTTAAAAACTATTTGATCAATAAGAACCATTTTCATTTTTTCCTATAATTAATATTGCCTTTTTTAAAACCTCATTCTCCATACGTAAACGTTTAAGCTCATCACACAATTTTAGTAGATTATTCTGCTTTCTTTTAACTGTAAACAATTCCTCATTTTCATATTTTTTTATCCAGGAATTAAATGTAGAGGCAGATAAATCATATTCTTCTAGAATCTCAAATCGTGATTTTCCAATTTTAAATAGGCTTATAATGTGTGATTTAAATTCTTCTGAATGCTTCCTATATTCTCTTTTGATAAAAAACACCCCTTTAAACATATTTCTAATTTAGCTATAAATACTTTCTTAACTTTTCATTTTTATACATAAGCCGAAATCTCTAAATAAATTACTATAAATAGTTTTATTGTATATATTTTACATTAAAGAATCTAGAAGTCAATTAATATTTAAAAATTGTAAGTTGCATTTTATAACTAAAATAAATATATTATATGAATCTATAACAACTACTTTATCCAAAAATACAACATTATTAAAAAATATTTGTGCTACAATTAGTATGTCGCTATTTTGCGCGGATTGAAAAATATACTATATTATTTACGTTTGAATGCAGCTCACTACTTGAAAAGCAATGAGCTGCTTTTCTCTTTCTAAATTATACAGCCCTCAAGCTGTGCCTCCCCTTGCACACTAATCCCAAATTGTTCATCATATGCTGAATCTTTCGCGACATAAATATTAAACGATCCGAACTGCACAACGATCAACTGGTTATTTTGCTTTAATGCTTCAAAATCATGTTTAAAAACATTCACACTATACTGTTGAGCTTTTCTTAAAAATGTTTGATAATCAGCAACTGGTTCACGACTCATAAGCTGGTTAATAAGCGCTTTCCCCTCACCATACGGTACGAGTATTCCCTGTGTTTTGTCGTCAATTACTTTAAAATGTGAAAATGCGGTTTTGTAACTTGCTAGAGTAGCTAACGGATATTGTTTGCCAGGTCCTTTGATATAGGTAGCATTCCGTTCTGTATCTGCTTGGAACAGAAGCTCATAGATAGAAGTTTTTAATGAAAGCAATGGATAATCCAATGTTGAAGCATACGTCTTGTAGAAGAGATGGAAATAATGTGTCATTGATTCGGTTGATAATAAATAGCCACCAAATAGCGATGGATTATCCTGTAAATCTCTCATGATATAACGAGAACACTCGCCACCCTTTTTAATAGTCTGTAACATTCGAAGCGATTCCTCAGCATGATTAATTACATAGACCTCTTTTAACACTTCCTCCCCATGACGATTACAACGACCTGCTGCTTGTGCAATGGAGTCCAAACCAGCTAAAGAACGGATTACACACTCAAAGCTAATATCCACACCTGCCTCGATCAACTGCGTACTAATGCAGACAAACTTTTCTTTATTACGAAGTTTTTGATGCATTTTCTCTATCTTTTCCTTACGATGAGCAGGACACATACTTGTACTCAAATGTATAACATCAATATTAGTAGATTTTAAACGCTCATATAAGTCACGAACTGCCTTTTTCGTATTTAAAATAACTAACACATTGTTACGTGTTGATACCATTTCCTCAAGAAAATCACTGATTTCCGCTGTGCTCCAACCCTCACTTTTCATAAATGGCGTAATGGATGTACGCTTAAATGCTTGAATAATTGTTGGTAAGTCATCAATAAACTCTCCATCAACCTCGATATGATTATGTACATGTTGGAGAGCTGGCTGTGTTGCTGTACAAAGAATGGAAGTTGTATGACATGTATGCTTCAGGAAATTCAATGCCTCATTAAATAACGATACACAATGAATTGGTACAGATTGTACCTCATCAAAAATAATTATACTATTTGCCAAATTATGTAGTCTTCTAGTACTACGCGATTTTCCATTATAAAATGTCTCCAAAAATTGCACCATGGTTGTGAAAAGAATTGGAACATCCCAATCATCCTTTGCCACATTCAGCCTTCTTGCTGCTTGATATTCATGGAAAGCAAGGTTCTCTTTATAATCTAAATCTTCAATGACATTGCTGTGATGTTCCAATATATATTTCTCGGCCTGTAAAATTTTTCGTATTTCATCTGCATTTTGCTCAATAATAGTTGTGTAAGGTACTATGTAAATTATTCTTTCCTTTTGGTGAAGCTGGGCATGCCTTAATGCAAAACGAAGACTTGCTAATGTTTTTCCTCCACCTGTTGGAATAGATAACGTATAAATACCTGTTGGAAAAGAGGCTTTATCCAAGCATTTATTTGACATTTGTTTACGTAGACGGGTAATTTCATTCGGTAATGCCACTTGCTGTTTTTTAGCAAGCTCATTGTCAAGTCGTTGCTCAAAAGTTTTCCACAGTGTTTGAATTTCAAAATGTGCTTTTTCTTCCTGTTCCTCAAATGCACGTGAATTGCGACGATCTGCATCGATTAAAGCACTAAAAATATAGAGGGTAACAAAACTTGTTGTCTTTTGTATTAAATTGAATATTTCAGTATTCATTTTTTCATTTTTCAGTTTATTTTCAAGATAAATTTGTAACTCTAGTGCAGCTTTTTGTACATAATTCTTCATATAAGCTTCATCATACATATGTTGAAAAAAACGTTTCTTTACTTCCGAACATTCAATGTCCTTTTCCGAATTTATTCTATTCACATATGGAGACTGTCCCTCCATATCCACCATATCAAGCAGCTGTCCATGATGTGAAAAAATAGCATTTGCGACACACTCTACTAAAAATGGTGGAGAAAAAGGAAAAAGCTCTCTCAAAAACTGACCACCAGCAGTTGAATGATCAACACTACCTCGTTTCGGAGGCTCGTCAGGATTCGCAATTGCGTCACGTATATATTTCTGAAATGCATCACTAAATTTACCCATATCATGCAACATTCCTGCTAGCCCCGTGACATGTGTAAGGCCAATTTTTTGCCCAATTTCTTCTGCAATCGCTTGCACTTCTTTTAAATGATCAACCAATAATTGCTCTTCTCCATCAGTAGAGCGGACATGTGCAATAAAAGTTCTCACTATTATAAACATCCCTTCTAAATGCTATAACCTAGCATTACTTTTAAAAGAGTCTTCTATAAATTGCATTGCGCAAAAACACCCCATATGTACTATTATAATGGAAAATTTCCCATTTTAAAACACTTATATTTTATCAACTAATATAGACTTTTAGTATTAATTCAAGAGCATTAAATAATGCGTAATATTTCACCTTTTTGTTCCAAGCATGATATTTAAAAATGGAATGTCGTTAAAATAGCTCCATATCTTAAGAAACAAGCATGTTAGTTACAATCTATTCTCATTCCAGAAGGGTCTTGTATAATAACAATCCATCCACTCTCCTCATAGAGAGTGACAAACACTTCAGGGAATGCCCTTTCGTATTCTTGTCCATTCAAACTACACTCTCAATACAGAGAGTGACACGAAATCGCTCGACAATCAAAAATGTTCCGTTTTGATTTCAATCCACACTCTCAATACAGAGAGTGACATGTATGTCTGCAATATTGCTATATCTTGTACAAGATTTCAATCCACACTCTCAATACAGAGAGTGACGTACACACATACGCCATGACAGCTTGGCGAGCACCATTTCAATCCACACTCTCAATACAGAGAGTGACATCAATGGCCCATCTGGAGCACCTTGTACAAGTATTTCAATCCACACTCTCAATACAGAGAGTGACCCGCTTATTACTTCAAAGCCGTTCTCTTGCTCCCATTTCAATCCACACTCTCAATACAGAGAGTGACAACCTCTATCTTGTAATTCTTTAATCGCCCAAAGATTTCAATCCACACTCTCAATACAGAGAGTGACGCATAACCTTCTAATTTCTCACCGATTTCACCATATTTCAATCCACACTCTCAATACAGAGAGTGACTAAAGGTATTGGCAGTATGGCTGAAGCTGTATGATTTCAATCCACACTCTCAATACAGAGAGTGACCCAGCTACAAGAAATGCACAACAAGGGTGAAACAATTTCAATCCACACTCTCAATACAGAGAGTGACGGTCAATGGCTCGAATGTAGAGGTCCACAAACATAATTTCAATCCACACTCTCAATACAGAGAGTGACAAAAATGATTCCATGACTCCGTTTGATTTCTTAAATTTCAATCCACACTCTCAATACAGAGAGTGACCTGATTTAAAAACACAAAAGTTTGACGGAAAAATTTCAATCCACACTCTCAATACAGAGAGTGACAGCAAAATTTAATGTAATATTAACAAACATATCATTTACTTAATTTAATTAAATTTATTATAGGTAATAAGAATTGTGATTTTAAAAATAAAACATATATAATCCATTAAATTTCGGTGCGAATCTCTCTATATAATTATGTTTGCTTACTATTCGCACCTCTCCATACTATAACAAAATATCATACGTTAAATTTAATTTAGTTAGTATTTTATATTTAATTAGTATTATATATCCAAAACTTACATATCTCTAATATATTTTACATTCCAGTACATCTGTTGAAAAAATAAAACCAGCAATAACCGATTATTTCGGTGTTGCTGGTTTAGTCCGATTATTATTTTTTCCGTTTCACAAATAAAAAGCCCATTATGACAGCTACTAGAACAAGAATAGCTGCGATCCATATATTGTTTGATGAAGTTTCGTTTGACTTATTTGTAGATTGCTGCTGGTCAATAGGTGTAGCGTTTTCTGATTGTACTTGTGTCTTACTCGTAGCTTGTGCTGGCGAACTAATTTGGATGTACTGAAGGGTAGGTGTGTTGGCAGACTGTCTTTCATGATGGTCGTCGCCTTGATCATGCCCATGTTGATGACTGCCACCTGTAGTTAAAATCGATTTTTCTACTGTTTGGCCTACCCAGCTTTTTGCGTCTGTTGAATCTGCGAAAATACGTGGATGCCCTGAAAGCATATAGGTTGTGCCTTTGATGACTACTCCTGTCTCATCGCCTGTCACGACATCTTCAATTGTTCCAGTTGGCCCTTCAGAAAAACCTCCCATTTGAATTAATGAGTGTCCACCCATATCAACATCAAGATGATCTGTTAAAAAAGAAATATACTCTTCTTTCGTTAAAGTTGCATCTGGTTTTTCCAGCTCTAGTTTATGATGAAATAAGGCTGTATTTATTTCTTTATACGTAATGTCACCCTCCAACGAAGACACGTAGTCCTCATTTTTGGCTGCTTGTGCTAGCTCATCAACAGTAGCGCCTTCAAGTCCAAAGAAACCGCCTACCCAGCCAGCAAAATCTTTACGTGATAAATTTTCTGTTGGATTTAGATTCATATCTTTGCCATTATAGCCCAGTAATCCAATGCTATGAAGCACCATGATTTCCTGTATCGTTGGAGCAGTTTCTGATACATCCGCATAGAGCGTACTTTTATCCATAGTATGGGCGTAGGCTACTGGTGCCATAAACAATGTGCTCATTAGTATTAATAGTAAATATTTTCTCAAAATGATTCCACCTTCCAATGCAATAGTATACAAGCTAATTGTGATGAAAGTATGAAATTCCGATAGATTTAATACTAATTTTATAATTTAAATTTTTGAATGATTTCATTTAAATTTTCTGCCATCTCCGCTAAATTAGCTGAACTATTTTGAATTTCATCCATGGAGCTAGCTGCCTGTTCGATTGTGGCGGATGTTTCTTGTATACCTGCAGCGGATTGTTCTGATACAGCAGCAATTTCATCCACTGATTTATGAATGCTAGCCGTATTTTGGACTACCTCCTCTAGCTTTGTGGACATGCTGTCTATGTTGACAGACATCGAGGAAACCGCCTCAGTAATTTGATTAAATGTTTCATTCGTTGAAGCTATTTGCGTTGTACCTTTTTCAACCTCGCCATAGCCATTCTCCAGTGAAGCCGTAACTGTCATAGCATCTGATTGAACCTTTTGCACAATTTCTGTAATATCGTCAACCGAAACAGCTACTTGTTCAGCAAGCTTACGTACCTCATCAGCAACGACTGCAAACCCTTTCCCATGCTCACCTGCTCGTGCCGCTTCAATAGCTGCATTAAGGGCTAATAAGTTCGTCTGTGCAGCTATCTCCTGTATGACTGCAACGATTTTAGAAATATTCTGTGTTTGTTTACTTAACCCATCCACCTTTTGAACAGCATCTTTCACGATAAAATGGATTGAGGCCATCTGCTCTGTAGATGTGTTCATTAAATCCTTGCCTTCCTTCGTTAATGCCATGACATCCTGTGAATACTGATAAACATACTTGCTGCTATTATCGACATCTGTCATTTTCGTATTAAATTCCATCATATTTGTGGCTACATCTGATGCATTACTTGCCTGCAATTCTGTGCCACTTGCAATTTCAGTGACGGTATCGACAATTTGTTCTGTACCTGTCTTGACCTCTGTTGCTGATTGCATAAGCTCTTCACTATGAGCAGCTACATCATTCGATACTCGTTGAATATGTGCTAAAAAACGATTCAAAATATCCGACATTGTATTGGTCGCTTCTGTTAGATGCCCTACCTCATCACTTGATTTCACTATCAGTGCAGGCTCACTTAAATCGCCGTCTGTAATACGTTGCATACGATTAGTCACTGTAATAATAGGTCTTGAAATGACTCGTGCACTAATAAAGGCAATTCCAATTGACACAACAACAAGGATGATTCCAACGATAATACTGGTAATCTGCTTATTATCTCCCGCAGTAATAATGTCTTTGCCTACAGTCGTTATGGATTGCTTACGATTTTCTGCTAAGCCTTCATAGCCTTCTCTTATTTCGGTAGCCTTTGTATCCATAGTAGCTAAATTGTTAGTCGCCATTTCAATATTGCCCTGATCATAAACATCAAAGACATCTTTTTCAACATAGCTACTCCATTCCTTGGCCATTGTCGCAAACTTGTTAAATTCTACTGATTCTGATAGAGCTAAACGAATTTTTTCATTTTTTAATGCACGTTCAACATTATCATCAAAAATATGCCTATATTTTTCATCACCCGAAAGCACATAGCCTCTCGCAGCTGCTATTCTTAGGCTAATCGTTGAAGCGAGTTCATAGTCTGTAATTAAAAGTTGTAATTCCTCTTCAATAATTTGCTCCGTTGCACTATTGCTCTGATTAACTGAATAAAAATTGTATCCTATGTACAAAATCACAATTGCTACTACAATGCTAAAGGAAAAAACAATTCTTTTACTAATTGACTTAAATTTCATGTATAAATTCTCCTTATTTTTTGAATGAGGACCTTCTTTATTACTATTAGTAATCTATCATTATTAAATTAAACAAGGGTAATTTAATAATTTTTTCTATATTTAAAGAAATAACTCAGCAATTTTTAAGTAATTTTCAGCATATTTCGATTTTATTTTACAAATCCAAATGCACTAATGAATTTTTATAACCGGGATTTTTGAACTAAAAAGAACAGCCCTACTTTGTAAAATTAAAGATAAGTGAATGTATGTTTTTATTATAAAAACAGTAACTTATCTTTAATGTCACACATTATATGATAATTAGTACATCACTTATATATTAGTGGTGTACTTTTTTATTTTGTAGACCTCTTAAATGACCCCATTTACTACTACACCAGTAGTGTTGTATTTGTTGAGTTTACAACGACATTTTTTGTATAACGAACAAGAGCATACATTCTTAGAACATATATTCTTTAAAGGTGGTGTAAGTGTTGAAAGAATACACTGTAAAAGAGGTAGCAGAACTCTTAAGTAAACATGAAGAAACCATTAAGCGTTGGATTCGAACGGGAAAGTTACCTAACTCATACAGAAACAGTGACAAGGAAGGTTGGAGAATACTTGAATCAGATTTATTGAAGTTGGAATACTATTATCCCGAACAACAAAACAGAGAAACAGAACGATGAATTAAGTTTTTCTGGGTCTGATGAAACGAAGTTAGTTAAATTAGCATATGAAGCTGTCACTCTCACTTCTCCCACCAATGAAATTCTATCTATCCTTTCTGTTGTAGGTATAAAAAGAACTTTAGAGATACTCCTGATTATGTAACAATCAGCTACCAAGGTTAAAAATCCTGACGGCTTTATCCGTAAAGCCATTCGAGAAAATTGGAGTCCTACTTCAATTCCATTTAAACTAAAAAAAGAACAAAGTAAATCACTTTATGATTTAACACAACAAAATAATGACAATAAAATAATTGCTGTGCAAAATCAACAAGCAAGGGCTTTTTTCCTTTTTATGACTGGCTTGAAGAACGAGAGTGATAGGTAGGTGTTATTCCATGTTTGAATATTGGTATGATTATTATCCTGATGGTGTTGAAAGTCGTTTTGAGTTATTAGTTTTTAATAGTAACAATCAACCGTTTCTACCATTAACCGAGCATTATCATGATTCTCTTAGGAAAATCAGGAAAAGCACTGCTCTTTCGTATGTCCAATGCCTACTCCCCTTCTTTAGACCAATATAGCAACTATCAGGGTAGCCGAGTTAAATGGGATGATTCGCCAGACATCATACGAATAGCCGTTGAAGATTACCTTATTAAAGTAAGAGATAATGATACTTTTCGATTTGTAAATCGAACAAATAAAAGTCCGAATACAGTTAATCGTTTTCTTTCAGCATTAAAATCATTCTATAAATCTCTAATTCATTTAAAGCAATATAGGTATTTAAATCCTCTAATAGATTCATATGCAATTTTAAATGATTATAAGAGTAATACAGAAGGTGTGAGAAAGGATAAACCGTATGCCATCAGTAGCAGGAACAGAGGATACCACCATAGAAGATTAACAGATTCTTATTTCAAACTAATCAATGAAGAATGGTAACCTGAAATTATTGGTGATATTCACCTTCCTTATCAGGTTTATCAAGCAGGAAAAAAAGTAAATTGGTCATTAAGAAAAGTTGTGATAGCCCGTATGCTTTTTGAAACGGGGGCAAGAGCTTCCGAAGTGAGTGGAATCGGTTAAATCGACTACGACAAGCATTTTTAAAAGCGTGTGGACAAGCTAAATCAACCAATTGCGATTTACCTTTAGACTTTCATTATGATGAACCTGAACGGGTAGGAGAACGTTTTTATTTTCACTTGTGGGACAAACCAGCATTCGTTTTAAATCATCAAGAGCAATTCCCTGCTTCATCGTTAAAATTAGCATATAAACAGTAAAAGTCGATAATAAAGTACGATTTTCCTTTCATGCTATTCCAAAAGGACAAATAGTTTTGTAAGCTTATTACAAAACTATTTGTTCAATAAAGTTTTATTATTCAGCTTCTTTATTGTTTCTGTAATTCCCCCTATTCAAAGAACATAACTAGATCAAAAGCTTTACGTGAACTACCCACCACTTAGTAGCTCTTACAGCTTACTTGAACAAATCCCTAGCATTTCTATACAATTATTTAACTTTTAAAGGTATCGTTTCTGATTGATTATCCCATGTTAATGTTATTTCAATTTCTGAGTTTTCCGTTTCATATGTACATCCATTTGGTAGCACAAAAACGCCATGTTCATCTAATGGCGCAACACCTGATGCTTTATCATAAGAATATTCTACTTTTTCTGGAATAGGTTCATTTCCAATAAATTTTATTGTCCCACTGGTTGATTGACAACTATCCCCTTTCATAACTTCATATTTTACATTCCAATTATCACTTTCTCCCGAAAATATAAAAGTTTCTCCTGCACAAGCTGATAAAAGTGTAACAATGAAGAAAATGATCCAAAGTCTTACTCTTTTAATATTCATATAATTTCTCCCTCCAATTATTAATCTCAAAAAAATACATATAAATAATCTACACTAACGTCGCGTGAATTTTAATTGAATTTTCAGTTTTCTATTTCTTCCGTTTTTAAAGAAAATGAAAGACACTTAAATAGAGATAGTAAACATCCATTTTTTTACTATA
>NZ_JBYTBB010000079.1:0-23275 GCF_058788755.1 Lysinibacillus sp. FW301-JW8 | reverse complement strand
CGTGTCTTTGTTTTTCTTCTAATTGTAGAAAAAAATAAAACTGAAATTTCGGTTAATATTTATGCAATGCTAGTGATCTTTGTTGTATATATTTAAGCCAAACGTTATTAAAAGTGGTGATTAAAAGTGGTCAAATGTAGCGGAATTTCAATTTCCGCTACAGTTCAGCGTTGAGCTAATTCCCACGCCTTGCTTTAATTACTGTAAATAAGAGTGATATGCTAGTAGGCACATGCTATATGAAGTGGTTGATTGGGGTGGAGACTCGGCGACTCTTTGGGATTTGTGTCGAGGGCACTGAAATAGTTTCGTGCTTCTAATATGAATATAAAAAAAGATGTCCACTAAGCCTTTAATGGCTAAGTGGACATCCTTTTATACTATGAAGCTATTCAATTTATACTATTATTTTTGAATAAATTGTTGTGTCCAGTAGTTACCTGTTTTCACATAGCCAACACCAATATGTGTAAAGCTACCGTTTAAGATATTTGCACGGTGACCTGGTGAATCCATCCAAGCTTGTACGACTTCTTGAGGTGAACGTTGACCTTGTGCAATATTTTCCCCTGCACTCTTATAGCTAATACCTAAAGCTTTCATACGATCAAATGGTGAACCAAATGTTGGGCTTGTATGTGAAAAATAGTTTTTACTTTGCATATCTTGTGATTTTTCACGTGCAGCTGCCATTAATTTATCATCCGTTTGTAGTGGAGCTAATCCAGCCTTCGTACGCTCAGCATTTGTTAATTTAACAACCTCTTGCTCAAAAGCACTGACATCTGAAGCAGTTGTTGGTGGTGTTGGTTGAGCTGGTGCAGTTGTTGTATTTTCTTTTGGTGGTGTTTGTGTATTATTTTGATTTGCCTGCGAATTGTTTGTGTTAGTTTGTGTATTATTATTTGTTTGTGTTTCTTTTGATGGTGCAGATGTTTGTGGTAATTTTACATTCCACTTATGATTGGACCATTTATAATAATAAACTTGATTACAGTTTGTAGTCTGCTTAACTGAGTTCCCCTCTGTAGTATTTGAAGCAGCAGAAGCCATTTGAATTGGAGCTGCTAATAGAAATGTTGCACAAATTGCAGTTAGTGTTTTTTTCATTTTGCAATTCCTCCTTCTCTGCCACTTATCGTAAATGATGATTTTATTTAATTTCTTACCAACATCTGCTAAGATCACCACCGAAGTAAAGAATTCGCATAAAACAGGGGTTTTTTTGTCATAATTTTTAGCAGCTTCCACCAATCTATGAAATACTTACGTTTTAAATAGGGTTGACACCTCTCAAAAGCTAGCTAATATTTTCAATATTTTAATAATGGATTGCTATTCGAAATCCTACTAATTTTATCGAAAATATTAACTTCAATCGATAGAAAATGAATGAAGAAAGTAAGATCTATCGTTATCTGACGCAAAAAAATCTGCCATTCTTGCTTAAAGAAAGACAAATACAACATGTCTATTTCAGCAGGAAGCGGCAGATATGATTTTTTATCTTGATTCAGCAGATCGTTACTGTGTGAAAGCGATGCGACAGCAACACACACTGAGTGACCAACATCACGTTAGCTCAAAGTCCCTGACGGATGTCACGGATTTTGAAAATCTGGACGCATTGTTTATCTGTGCGAAAGCGAAGCGACAGCTACAAATGTTTTCTATAGCGAAAGCATAGCGGCAGCTACAAATGTTTTCTGTAGCGAAAGCATAGCGGCAGCTACAAATGTTTTCTGCAGCGAAAGCATAGCGGCAGCTACAAATGTTTTCTGCAGCGAAAGCATAGCGGCAGCTACAAATGTTTTCTGTAGCGAAAGCATAGCGGCAGCTTACAATTACGCTGGGACATCATTGATACTTGTTTAATGAATACCAATGACGTTTATATCCCCTACATTTTCACCAATGATAACTAGTTTGGCCGGCATTTTTACGTATTCAGGTAGCCATTGGACCATCCCATATGCATATTGAAATAACATAGGATTCCTTACACCTTTAATTGGTACATACCCTTTCATACGATAGACCGTATCGGGTAATGAACGTACCCAAGCCTCAAATTGTTCTTGTGTAAAATCTATATCCTTAAATTCAACTAAACGTGATCCCAGATGCATGGCAGCAATCGGTGATTTTACGATATCATTTTTGTCCACTTGTGCAGTTGCCTTTAAATCTTCTAAGAGTCGTAACGGAACACGCCCATTTTTTGTTTGTAAAATAAAAGCATGTGGATTATAGCCCTGTAGCTCATAAACTACACGAGCCTGCTCAGCCTCTGTTATTAAATCCGTTTTGTTGGCCAATAAAAGATGGGCATGACGGATTTGCTCCATAAATAAAGAGCGTACTTGTGGTGTTAACGTCTCACGATTCAACCAAAGCTTTGAATCAGCTACAGTAACAATACCCTTCACATACAATTTTTCAGCAAATAACGGTGAATAAACGGCATCTAATGCTTCTACAGGATGTGCAGCACCTGTTGTTTCAATAATTAGTACATCAAACTCACTATCCATTAATAGTGATTGAATTTGTGCCTCTGTTTTTTCTGCACCAGAACAGCAAATACAGCCCTCTAGCATCTCTTTCAACGGAATATCCTTCTCAACAGCCTTTGAATCAAATGGCAGCTTCCCAAGCTCATTCATTATAACTGCTGGCTTTAAGTTTTTTTCCTTCAATTGTCGTATTACATCTGTTAGCATAGAAGTTTTTCCACTACCTAAAAAACCACTAAATAAATAAACGTCCTTCACAATCTTTACCTCCCATCAAAAAAGCCGTCGCACAGATCGTTAATAACGATTGCTGCGACAGCTACTTCTTTAGTTTGTAGTTTCCTCATTTTTTGCTGGTGTTCCAGTAAGCAGTTCTTTTGCTTTTAACAATTGAGGATCATCTGCTTTTATTTTTGCACGCAATGCATCCATTAAAGCATACGTCGTATTTCCAGTTAAAATGCCCGTTTCTTCCAGTCCACTTGTATCTTGCAGTTTTTTCACTGCACGTTCTGTATACTGATCGAAACTACCATCTACTTTACCAGGCTCGTATCCAAGTACCTCTAACATCTCTTCTGCCGCTTTTACAGAGTCAGACTGTAAGCCCTCTTTCATTTCAAGAGCTGGATCGAGATATGGTAACGATGCATAGGATGGATATGGTACTTTTACATCTGGCTCAATACCTTTTTCGTTAATCCAGTTACCGTTTGGTGTTAGCCATTTGCCTGTTGTAAATTTAAGATTTGAGCCATCTTTTAGTGGTGTAATATTTTGCACAGTTCCTTTACCAAACGATGTCTCACCAACAACTTTAGCACCAACAGATTCCTTTAAGGCGCCTGCTAAAATTTCAGATGCTGATGCACTACCATTGTCAACAAGTACGGTTACAGGTAGATTGTATTTCTCTCCTGCAATAGCATTTGTGATTTTTGGCTCCTCATCTTTTTGTTGTACTTGAACAATTGGTTTACCCTCTGGCACAAATAAATTAGAAATTTCTATTGCAGCCTCTAGGTAACCGCCAGGGTTTTGACGTAAATCTAAGACAATTCCCTTCATACCTTTTCCTTTATACTCAGTAAGTATATTTTCAAGCTCTTTAGCCGTGTTTTGACTAAATGAAGTTATTTGGATATGTGCAATATTACCATCAAGCATCTCACCATATACGGTTTCAACTGGAATATCATCACGAATAATTGTCATTGTTATAGGCTCCGTTTTGTCGCCACGTTTTACAGTTAATTTTACAGGTGTCCCCTTTTCACCACGAATAAGGGCTACAGCCTCAGAAGCACTAAATCCTTGAATGCTTTTCCCATCTACCGTTAAAATTATATCTTTTGGTAATAGTCCTGCCTTTTCAGCTGGAGAATTTTTGATAGGTGACACAACTGTAATAAAGCCGTTACGTTCTTGAATTTCCGCACCAATTCCTTGGAAGCTAGAAGATAATCCAGAATTAAATTGGTCTGCTTCTTCTTTCACCATAAAATCAGAATATGGATCATCTAACGCATCAAACATGCCATTAATAGCACCATTGACTACTTTTTCATCATCAATATCTTTATAATAATTTTTTTTAAGTAAATCAAAGGCTTCATATAACTTTGTAAATTCCGCACGTTCAATCGGTACTTTTACTTCCACTACTTTCTTCTCGCCGAATGTTAACGCAAAAATCGTTAAGCCTGCAGTAATAAGGATTGTAAAGAACATCAGCATGATAAATCTAAACGGTTTTAATTGTATAAATCGTCCTGCCGGTTTTACCTCGTCCTGAGTTTGCTCTTGCTGCTGTTCTATACTATCTTTTTTCTGTTCATCCATCTTGATTGTCACCACTCTCATATACACTAACTTGTTGTCACACACTATTACCATCTTAACAGGTTATAGAGAAGACGAAAAGAAAAAGACAGTCAAAATTCTCGACAGTTCTTGTCCATCAACTATTCCCCTATATCTTCAGCTGCTTACAATTATGTATAAAACCATATAGAGAAAGATGTCTTAGAGGCTTTAGTTAGACACCTCTCTCCTCTGCTAAGCTAAGGTATATAATGGTACTGCTTTTCTATTTTACTCGATTCTTAGAAGCAGTCAACTATATACACATAGAATATTAGAATTCAATTATTTACTTAGGTATCTTTTATATACGTAACTTGCGCCAATTTTGCCATTTTTATTTTATTTTCTGCATTTTTTGCTGCATTCATTCCTGTAAAAGTTCCCGTTTTAATACGATACTTTGTACTATCTTGCTCAATGTAGACAAGCCAGCCAAAGGTGATTTTCATAACCTTTGCTGCGCTTTCTGCCGCCTGAAACGTATTATAGGTTCCTGTTAAAATGCGATATTTTAATGTTTCAACAGGTGGATTTTGTGTATTACCAGCTTTTTTAATCATCTCTATAAATTGAGACCAAGGTACTTTTCCAGCGCGCATATTTCGAGGACAATTTTTCCCGCTAAAATAATGATGCTGAACAATATTTTCAATAGCTATATTTTCATCTTTTATAATTTTTGCGATAAGAGTAGCAGCATTTTGCACAGCTTTTGTATAATCACTATCACTATTTACACATATTTCTACTTGGATTCCTTGATTATTGCCAATATACGTTCCTGCACCCCAACATTCCCAAAAATGTTCATATGATTGTACAGCCTCTTGATCATCAACTTGCCAATGCCAGCTAGCTTGCCTGCTATTGCCGTTTATTTGTAGGCGTGCATGTGCATCAGCATCCGCTCCAATTCTGGTATTATCCGTTTCATGAACAACAATATATTTTTTCAAATTATTTTTACCATTTGTCATGTTCACCGCTAGAGAAATTGGTACTAATTTCCGTCGTATTGTTACCAAATGTTTTCCCTCCCTTCATTTTATTATGCGGCGTCGTTACAGAATCCTAATAGTATCATCATCTATCATAACTACAGATAATCATCGAAATAGAAGCTTAATAAAAGACGATTCAAAGCTATTTTATGCACCTTTAGTTACTTGTATTGTGTTTTTATAAGTATTAATAACTACAGCATTACATTTAAATCTACCAGATACGTTATCTTAATCATTACAGCTAAGCTCTTTTAATCTCTTAACTACAGAATGAATTGTTAACCTGTGAAAAGTAAGTAGCTGCCCCTTATAGATGACAGAAAAAATACCGTAAGGCGTTGGCGATAATGTCATTAACTGCTCTCTATTGCTAAAATCAATTACCTCCACAGGTAAATCTAATAGCGTTGCCCCTGCAACTATATTTTCTGTGGCAACTTCAACATATGGACATTGAAAGGAACGCAAAATCGTTAACTGATTAAATTTTTTAATTCTCTCGTCCCAATCATTTGGGAAATAAGGTTGCTCCAATTCTTGACTAAATGGATAGGAAAGTAATTCAAAACCGTATGGAGCTTTATCAATGCATTGAAAGTTATTTTTCAAAAAAACTTCTTTACTAGGCATCCACGATGTCGTCGAATTTGTCACAACCACTACACCTTTTTTGGCTAGCCTTTTTGCATCTGTCAGACATTTTTGAATAAGCTCTGTTCCATATCCTTGTCCAGTTTCACTGACCCACAAGCAATGAATAACTAAATAATCATTTGCAAAGACAACCCTTGAAGAATATTCCACTGCTGTATATTCAATAAAGCCAACTTGCTTATTATTTTTTAAAATCTGGACATATTTCAAGCCTTCCTCAAAGCTGTTATGTAGCCAATTGTTCTTTTGTCTATAGCCCTTCGAATTCTTTTTGCTTCTAAGGCAATAGCTCCCCATGCCTTCTAATAGCTCATAATTTAAATCAATGAATTCAAGTTTAGTCACTTGCCTAATCCCCCTTATCTTATTAATGGTAATTATACCTTTATTAAACACTTGAAGGAGTGAAATTCCACAAAAAAAACACCCCCAATATGAAACCATTGGAGGTGAGATCAGATTTTACTTTGAATCGATTCCCTTTTTTCATATGACACGCATATGATGAAAGTAGTGACGATCTAACAATTTGCTTAAAGGAGGCATAACAATGCAAAGAAATGAAAATAATTCAAATCAACCAACGGACTCTTTGGAAATTTATGCTGCAAAGCTCGCCTATATTGGAACATCCATTTCGACATTAGGTGATGGTATTCAAACAATTGCCGCTGGGCTTGCATTACAGGCGTTACAAAAAAGCAACAATGATAATTCCCAAAACAATAATGATCAGGCAATGCAAGCTGAAAATATGCAAAAGCAAATTGATTATTTAATTTCTGAATTAAAGCAAATTAAAAGATCTTTAAAATAAAGATTCCATTATTCATTACTTTTTCTGCTGCACATCAAGTAATTCGGAAACCGTGACAAATCGATAGCCCTGTTTTTCCAGCTCTGCCAAAATACTGTCCATTGCCTCAACTGTTTGCTTACGGTTACCGCCTCCATCATGGAACAGTACAATATTTCCTTCCTTTACTCCTTTTAAAACTGTATTGACAATTCGATTCGTACCTGGACTTTTCCAGTCTAATGTATCTAAATGCCAAGACCACATTACAACTTTATAGCCTTCTTTGGAAATTGCTTCAATCATGGCATCAGAATATTGCCCTTCTACAGGTCTAAATAAAGTAGGAGCATATCCTGTAATTTTTTTTATGGTTTCATCTGTTTGCTTTATCTCCTTTAGCAGGTTTGGAACATTGGTCCTTAACGGATGTGTAAAAGTATGATTGGCCAGCTCATGGCCTTCCTTATACATTCTTGAAATAACCTCAGGATTTTTTTCTGCATTTTGACCAACTATAAAAAAAGTGGCTTTTGCCTTATATTTCTCTAATAAATCTAAAATCTGAGTGGTGTACTTTCGATGTGGTCCATCATCAAAGGTAAGGGCCACAATTTTTTCATCCGTTTTAATTTCCCAAACAATTTGACCTGCTTCTTCATAATACTTTCTTCCTTTATTTTCATAGGTACTGGCATGGACATCGAAGGAAATCATTAAAAGGCAAACCAGTAATACCATCTGGAAAAAATTTTTCAAATTTTCACTTCCTCAAATAAAATATTTCGTACCTTATTATTTGAGGATTTTTAAAATAAATGCTTTATTTTTATCAATTTGTTCCGTATAAATCACGCAGCTTTGCTTATAATTTTTTAAGTAAGTGAGGAACTATTTCCTTTTAGCCTATTACTTGGAGGTAGTTCTTAGATAGGTGACATTGGATGTGAAATTTATTTTTTATAAAAGCTTAAGTAATATTCGATTAATTTTATGACTGCATAAATTTTTTTATATTCTTTTTCAATTTTATATGAAATAAATAAAACGGCTACATTAAAGCTTAAAATTGTTAGTGCGATTATTTGAAATAAAGAAATACCAATCATTACCTTCATATTAATAGCACAGGCAATAATGGCGAACAATGATAACATCACACCACTTAATGTAATATAGATAGGCTTAGAGCGAATAATTTCATCTGCCTGTACTTTTAACAGATCTAATAAATATCGAATTTCTTTTAGCTCATATTTCTGGTCAAAAATCACAAAATATGACATATAGACATCATTCGAAATATTCTCGTTCAGTATATTTTTATGAATTTTAGTCACTAATTGATCACAAAAATCTTTATTTAAAGCTTTCTCAGGTATAAATAATTCCTCTTTATTTTCTAATATATTTGTACTGGGATGCTTCAAAACCCCTCACCCTCTCATCGTGTTCTACCTGATATAATAATTATGAATTGAAAACTTGTTTATAGTCAGATGAAAGTTCTCTGAAATCTTTCAGACATTTAAATTATATGAAAAATTGTGCATTGTATGCTATTTTCGACAAAATACTCCTTATATTTTGTATAAATACAATTAAAAACCAGGACTATTTATAAGCGCCTGGTTTCATCATGTTTAATATAGTTTCTGGTATACAGCTAATGCGTCTGTAATATTGAACTGCTCTGAACGTGGATCACCTTCTGCACCAACCGTTACGAGCAGATATTCTTCCCCATTGATGGATGCTAGACTTGCGAGGCAGAGACCAGCTTGCTCTGTATAACCTGTTTTCCCCCCAATAATCTCACCTTTCGTTACTTCATTGTTGTTTAAATAATTGAATAGCCTGCTTGTTAATGTAATTCCCTCTGGATGAAGATTCGTTGGTTTTATCGAATATCTTTCAGCTGTATAAATTTCCCTAAATGTTGGATTTATGAGAGCAGACTGTAAGAGAATTGAAAGATCTCTCACCGTTGTATAGTGGTCTGGATGATGCAATCCAGTGGCACTCATAAAATGACTATTCTTCATACCAAGCTGTTGAGCCTTCTCATTCATTAACTGAACAAATCCATTCTCTGATCCAGCAATAAATTCAGCTAAACCAATAGACGCTTCTGCTCCTGAGGGCAGCATCGCACCATAAAGCAAATCCTGTGCAGTTACCTCCTCATTAGGAAGAAAACCTGCCATAGAAGCATTTTCTTCATATAAGCTTGTAAAAATACGGTTCTTAAGAAGAATTTTTTCCTTTAAATTTGGTATATTTTCAAGTGCGACTAGGACAGTCATCAGCTTTGTTAAAGAAGCTGGATAAATGGTTTCCTCACTATTTTTGTCCAATAAAATAGTATGGTCTTGTAAGCTCACTAATATCGCATTGGAGCTATGTAAATCTAAATTGAACATATGATCACTTTTCTGTGGCATCTCTAGCTGAGGAGATTGAAATGGATCAAGGTTTGGCTGTAGTGGATTATCTTTGACAACCATGAAATAAATAAACAATAGTATTACTATAAAAAATACGCTATAAAAACCCGTTCTTTTCAACAAAAACAACTCCTTCTTTCTATGCCTGTTTCCCAATTAGAGTCCCATTGCAAGATGGTCAAAAATAGCTGGGAGATCAACAGGATTTCGCTCACACAAGTACTTTCAGGAAGTGAAGACTTTTGTGTAGGTTCCTCAATCTAGTGAGGTTGAGGAAATCCCTCACTGATTATAGTTTTATTGAAACATAAAAGAAGGAGCTCTTTTTTAATAATCTATTATAGAATTCTTAAGGTTTCTTAAGAAATTGGTGGTAGGCTAACGGTAAACACTGTTTTTTCATCGGTGCTACTAGCAGATATCGTTCCTCCATGTGCTTGTACAATTTCATTGGCAATAGCAAGTCCTAGCCCCGCTCCACCCGTTTGTGTAGATCTAGATGAATCTAAACGATAAAACTTTTCAAAAATCATAGTTAATTTTTGAGGTGGAATGGTCTTTCCCTTGTTTGTAAATGAAATATGAATCTGATCATTTTGTTTTTCAGCATGAATATCAATAATACTGTTTTCATCGCTATATGCTATTGCATTTTTTAAAATATTATTAAATACCCTAGCTATTTTATTACCATCAGCAAAAATCTTTAAGTTTTCCTCAACATTTACAATTGCTTGCTGTCCTTTTGGTGCCAATAACGGATAAAATTCATCTGCCAATTGCATCAACATATAATGTAAATTAATGGATTCTTTATCTAATATAATGGATTGTAAATTAAATCTCGTAATTTCAAAAAACTCATTAATCAATTGTTCTAGCCTGTAGGATTTATCTAATGTAACCTTTACATATTTTTCTTTTTGCTCTAAAGGCATATCCTTCGCCTCATCCAGCAGGCTTAGGTATCCCATAATGGATGTCAAGGGCGTTTTAATATCGTGTGCCAAATAAACCACGAGATCGTTTTTTCTTTGCTCAGCCTCTTGTGCGTCCTTTGCACGCTTTTCTAATGTATTTTTCACCGCATTTAATTTCTTTTCCATAAATTCAAGCTCAGCTGGCAGTTGAATATCTTTATCAGACTCCTCTGAAAGGCTGTTGATACCTAAAGCAATATGATGAAAATACTTTGTAAAGCGTGAAAGTGCAAAGTAAAAGATTATTAATAATAAAAGTATTAATCCAATTGCTAACCAAAGCTGCTTATTTTGCTGAAATAGAATCGAATAGGCTTTCTGAGCAGCATAATAATCTAGCTGAAGTACATTTTCACAAAAGTGAATAAACGCATCGGCGAATGGAGCCTGTAAAACGCCATCAATAAATAGAGAGCTAATCCAATACCCGCTGATTAATGCAAGAACTAGGATAAGAAGTATTTGAAGCATTATTTTCCTTTTTAGTTTTCCAAAATCATTTTTCAATGGTATACCCCACTCCCCAAACCGTTTTGATAAATTTTGGGTTTTCTGCAGGGTCCTTCATTTTTTCTCGTAAATGTCTGATATGGACCATTACCGTATTATTACTGCTATAATATTTTTCTCCCCAGATTTTTTGGAATAGTTCCTCAGAAGAAACGACACGTCCCCTATTAATACATAAAAACCAAAGGATTGAAAATTCTGTAGGTGTAAGCGACAATTGTTTTTCATGCAGCATACATTTCCTTGTGTTTTGATCTAAAATAAGTCCAGAAAAATCAATAATCATATCATTCTGCGAAGTTTCTTGCTGATTGTACCTTGTAAATCTTCGAATTTGAGCTTTCACTCGTGCAATTAGCTCCAATGGTCGAAATGGCTTTGTGATATAATCATCAGCACCTAGCGTTAGTCCTGTTATTTTATCAATTTCCTCATCCTTAGCTGTTAACATAATCACGGGAAAATGATAATGTTCTCTAATCCTTCTGCAGATTTCAAAGCCATCTATGTCAGGCATCATCACATCAAGAATAGCGAGATCTAATTTTATTGTCTGAATACAAGTTAGTGCCTCCTCGGCATTATAAAATGTAAAGACATTAAAGCCTTCATTTTTTAAATAAAGCTCTATTAAATCTGCAATTTCCCTTTCGTCATCTATGACGAGAATATTAATAGTTATTTTCATCTCCCCCTTAGAGTTGTGAACATTGCTTCAAATGTAACAATCATAATACCATTCAAGTAATCAACCTGCCATGTAAAGCCAGAGATTTAAGAAATTCTAAAGAATTTACACAATAAAAAACCACTCATCATCAGACGAAGTGGTTTCAAATGGATTTTGTTTTTTTTCGTTAGCTGCCAAAAGCAAATATAAGCTCTGTTTCACAAACTAATTCTCCATCAACAGTAGCCACTCCACGACCTTTACCAATTGGCCCTTTTAAGCGTGTAATTTCTACTTCAAGACGAAGCTGGTCACCCGGTTTTACTTGTTTTTTGAACCGACATTGATCAATACCAGCAAGTAATCCAAGTCTCCCTTCATTTCCTTCCTTTGTAAGCATAATAATAGCACTCACCTGTGCTAATGCTTCTATAATTAGCACTCCTGGCATTACTGGATAATTAGGAAAATGCCCATTAAAAAATTCTTCATTTATCGTAACATTTTTAATCGCTACAGCTTTCTTACCCTCTTCTAATTCCAAAACACGATCCACTAAAAGAAATGGATAACGATGTCTAATAGCTGCTTGTATTTGCTGAATGTCCAGCATATTAACACCTCCAACTGAATTATCACCTAATTCTATCACTAATTATTATCAGTTGGTACTATTTTTAAATTTTAAAGATAAAAAATCACATTCCGAAAAAAATGTGATTTTAGATAAACTTAATTTATGTACCTGATTATTGACCAAAACCATCTCCTAATTTAATGGAATGTAGCTGTCCACTAGTAGCCCAATTGTCACGTTCATATTCCTCAAATATAACTGTTACCCATTCTTCTTTAACATTTAACGTTTTCACTGCCTCTTGCGTCACCATTTCAACAAACTGTTGTTTTTGTTCTCGTGTTCTTCCTTTTGCTAGTTTAATTGTAATAATAGGCATAACAAGCCTCCTTATTTATTTCAAGTGTTTTGTAAACAAATATAAGAATGTTTATCTTTAATATTTATCGCTGAGTTCTGATTTTATATTTTTAGAATTTTCTATAACTATTTTTTTAGTATTTCATTATCGACAATAATAGATTAGATAGAATATAATAATTTTCGCACTCATTTACCCAATCTTATGGATGGATATTTAGTTAATTACGCATAATCATTGAGGAATTAAGAAAGCCCTCATAAAGATTCACTTTATTAGAATAGGATGGTCAAGCATGATATCGTTTATTGCAATAGTACTTCTGTTATTTTTAATTCCTGGTCCAGCTGTGATAATTACCATTACACAAACGCTGAAAAGTGGTAAAAAGAATGGTGTTTTCACAGCATTAGGTATTGGATTGGGCGATTTAGTTCATACATTAGCCGCTGTTTTAGGTCTTTCAGCTATTTTAATGAAATCTGCCACTGCTTTTGAAGTAGTGAAATATATTGGTGTAGCTTATCTTGTTTATTTAGGTATTCAAATGCTCCTAACAAAACCGCAAAAAATAGAACAGCCAACAGTTGAACAAAGTCCAGCAAGTACTTCGTTCCGCCAAGGTTTTTTAGCAGAAATATTAAACCCTAAAACGGCACTATTTTTCTTAGCCTTTTTACCTCAATTTGTGCAGCACAATGGACAGTCTGTAACTGTGCAGCTTCTAATTTTAGGGATTACTTTTGTTGTAATGAGCGCCTTGTATACTATTTTATTAGCTATTGTTACAAGCTTCATAGGTGATAAAATCTTTACCAAAACCACCAATAACGGTTCACGTTGGATTGAAAAGGCAGTAGGTTTCGTTTATATAGGTTTAGGTGTTAAATTGGCACTTCAGACTCAAAGCAGATAGAGAATTTATATGAGGGAGGGAGAACACACTTTTATGGTGTTCTCTCTCATTTTTTATAGATTTTATCATTTATATTGAAGGGATTTTAATCTTTTTAGCAAATTATAAAAAGAAAAGGAGAAAACATATGAATCATCATCATCAAGTTCTATTTCAACAGATAGAGCGTTATCGAAATGAAGTTTTACAAGCCCTAGAATTTGTCACAAAGGAACATGCAGAAGTCATACCAGAAAGATTTCATAATAATATTCGTTGGAATATGGGTCAACTTTATCTGGATCAATATTTATGGCTTGAGGCAATAACAAACGAAAAAAGCAAGGATCTTATACCTTTTCATGCCTGGTTTGGCTTTGGCACCTCACCTGCCAATTTTACAGAGGAGACACCATCGTTTGAAGATTTAAAAGAGCTTTTAAAATCTCAGCCAGGTAAAATAAAAGCAAAGTATGGAGATAAATTAGAGATAGAGTTTCCAGCTATCGATATGGGCATAAATACAATTGAACAAGTACTAATTCGAACAATTTTTCATGAAGGCATGCATTTACAAACAATAATGGACATAAAAAAATGTCTGTAATCAAAACTGCCAAACTTCTCAGTCAGTAGGGGCCATCCGTATCCCTTACTGATTGTTCATATTGCTAAAGGTCTTGTTCCTTTCATTTGATCTCTTTCTATTTTATAATCGTATGAATGCCTAGCTAGTCCATCAGGAAACGTTTCTTCTTAAGGATTCAATACAATTTGCCCCATTTTCAACCGTTTTTCAAGCCTCTAGTACCAGACCCATTTCAATTCTGACTTCTTTATTTTCCATATCTGTATTGGAGTAGCTTAATAGATCACAGCCAGTAAGCTGAAATCCATGGCGTCTATAAAATTGGATAGCAGGATAATTGGAGGTTTGCGTTTCCAACACGATTGCCCTGGCACCTAGTTCTTCAGCTCTTGTTTTTACCAATGCCATGAATTGACTACCAATTCCTTTATGTTGATATTGTGGATTTACATGAATATCATTGATTCTTAGAACATTATTCCACTTCTCATGACTACAGCTTACAATTCCTACCTCTTCCCCATATATTTCTGCAATATAGCATTCAATTTCTTCTATATAATCTGCAAAAATTTCTCCTTCCAAATATTTATGGAATGGGCTATCAAAATGCTTTAATGTAAAATCCATTGTCCAACCGTTTTCTTGCACCTGATAGGAAACATCGTAGAATTTATCTGAATGATATTGATAAATAATTTTCTTACCATTAGGATAGTCTTCTTTATATATTCTTTTAATTTGCAAAATGGATAATCCTCCTTCTTTATTAATTATCCAACATGTAGAAATGGCTGAAAAAATAATATTCTTACTTTTCAGCTCCATAACTTGTTCACAAAATTTTTGAAATTTATGGTTTTAATTGCTATAAACTTGAAATATATTTCTACTATTGGCTTACAAACCAATACAAACTTAACTAGAGGTGGTTTTTTCTATGACAAATCTTGACTTAAAAATGGAAAGCTGGTTAGCACTAAATGATATTTCTCTACATCAAAATTTAGAGCCTGTTGCTATTAAACTTGCAACATCAGATCAAACAGTTGTCAGTCAAGGTATCTTTGTTGGGAATCAGCTGTCAGAGGCTAGAATTGCTGACAATCAGGTTCAGCAGGCACTTCAAAGCTTTGGACGCTATAGTACTGCTGTAAAAGAAGCTGCTAAAGTAGCTCCAACAACTGGATTAACAACTATCCTTGACATTTCTAGAATTGTTTCTAATTTCAATCCAGCATTACCAAACGACAAAAATAATGTACCTGCCTATGAAAAATATGTTTCAAAAATATTACAAAATCCTCTTATCCATTTATTAAATAGCAGCGTAAAATCCTTTAAACGTACGACTTCCGATTGGAATGAAGCAATTGACCAAATTGCCAATTTATATAATGGCATTTCGGCGGCTGACAAAGGAAAAATCGTAGAAAGCTTAAAAGCATTAGCAAAATCCGCCTCTTCCTCTAGCTCTGAAAAACAAACGGAAAAACTGTTTACTCAAAGTACGATTAACTGTGAGGAAAATATTGATATTTATATTTACTCTAGCTCTGTCACAATGGAGGAGCACAACGGTAAGCATAATGTAAAGCAGGTTGAATTTGAAATACAAGAAACACAATTAAGATTTACAAAAGAATTGTGGAGTTTATACTCAGATGCTGTGTTAGCTAAACATCTAGCTTTAATGGATGATTGGCTGAACGGCATTGATACAAAAGCAGACAATCGTTTATCCACTCTTACTTGCTTAGTTTAACTTAGTGATAGAGATATTGTTTTAGTTTGATTGATATGGAAATACATCTAATGAGATTATTCAATAGGTCTCTCTATATTTTATCTTTTATATTGTGAAACAGGCAAAGCCTTAAGTTTGCAACAATCACTACGCGTGGTTTGTTGTGACTTACGGCTTGTGCTGTTCTGGCAGGAAATTGTACACGTATTATACATATAACCTAAGGAATTACAACTTTTATGGCCGATTCTTAATTAGGTTTAATCTTTCTCAGTTTGATTGATGATATTAGATTATTTAAATCATCAAGCAATTCACAGTTTGATCCCAACCATATGTCACCATAACGCTCCATGATTAGTATGTCCTCACATTGGTAAAATGAATGCGTAGGTCCCTCTTCTTTACAACCAATATAGTACCCATTTAGCCATACCTCTACTATCGGCTTATCAAATAATATCTGTAGATTAGCTATTCTTCCTTCAATCAAATAAAGATGTTTACAGCCAAAAACGACCTCCTGTAAACAAAAACTTTTCAGAAAATGATACAGAGAGTCATTTACTAGAAGATATCCCTCTGCATTGTCATCCCAAAGTATATGCTCGTTGCAATAGACAGCAGAATCATCGTTACCTACTACCACTTGGCAAGTCCAATTAGCTTGATTTTCCTCAAGAAATGTAAGCTTCTGGTTATTTGGATCCTTCTTTAGTCTCTCTACCGAATAAAGACAATCTTGCTGTTGAAATATTTCCGGAGCGTTTTCGCAATGATTGTCCAAGCCATCTTTCCAGTGTCCCGCAAAGGCATATAATTCATGCAAAGCCTTTGGCAGATATACTGGAATCTCGTCTACTGGTATGCCGTAGGAGCTATCATACCTCCCGTACCAGTTGATAAGAAAATCCTTTAAATCTTCCAATTGATCAGTATCTTTTAGCAACATCGTAATTCCTCCTGCTAACTTCACATTATAAAAATGGAGAAGCAAATAATATCAAGTTTTTTCGCCACAGTATAGTTTCCTTTACATTTCTTAAAGGTTATCAAATTCCACGCCATATTTATTAAAGATTGCACTATATTTGTTTTCGAAAATGGACCATCGTTTTTCTGTTCCGTACTTTTCCTGTAAAGCCTTAAAAAAATGTTTAGCTCCCCCTACATCATTGGATTGTAACAGTAAATGTAAGCTTTCTTCGCTAAGATGTAAAAATGGACCTGATATGTAATAATCAACAAGGGATCTGGCATTAGTCATAGTTTTATAGAACTGAACAACCTTTTCTAATCCATTTCGCAGCGTTTTTCTTATATCTTCCATATCTGTAGCAGGAGTGATTGAAAATCGATCTGGAAAAGACTCGGCAATTTCCCCCATTCTTGCTCTGAAGTGACATTCTGCCTCTTTGGGTGCAGTCAAAATCTCCCTCGATTGAATCTGTGCCAACTTTGCGGCATAAATTCCACAGTTCACATAAAACATGACATTATCCGCTGAATTACCTGATGATTTTTGAAAATTAAACATATAAATGAGGCTACCTGTTGTCTTATAGAAATTCAAACCCTTCTTCGAAAAGCCATATTTAGAAAGAAATGGTTCTATTTCTTGCTTTATCATCTCATTAAAGAGCTTTTGCAATATGATCCCCCCTCGAAGATTGCTCAAAATACATACTTGTTCTTAACATTCAAGAACATTCCTCTACTTTCCGTATTTTATGGTAGGAGTACTTTAAATCCTAAATACAATTATGGAACAGCCAAAAAAGGATACTCTATGAAGTACCCTTTAATAATATTTATTTAAAAAATTCTGTATAGTATGGTTAATTGTTTGTAATTGATTGTCGGATGGAAAGTGCCCCATATTAAATGAATGGAAAGCTGTTAAATTCGGAATGATTTGTTCAGCAGTTTTTTTCACCTTATTTTCAGGAAAAAATATGTCTTGTTGACCAGCAATTATTAAAGTGGGTGCAGAGAAATGTGCTAATTCGTCTCTAGTTGTTAATTTAGGCATCCCCTGCTCTAATTTTACAAAGCGAAAAATATCTCCAATAATCTGCTGATCACTCTCTATCATATTACCAGTAGACATACAATCTGTTATTTGTTTAAGATACTTGATGGACAACGTTTTTTTAAATTGCAGCAATGGCATAAAAATCTTTTGCAGCATTGCGATTTTGGAGCCTAACTTAAATCCTGCTGGTGAAACAAGAACAGCACAGTCAATCCTCTCTGGCATATAGGCAGCTAACCTTAAAATAATACCAGCTCCATAGGATGGACCTAAAACAGCACATTTCTGAATATGGAAATAATCCATTAATTGGGCTATCCATTGTGCAAAGCTTTGATCTTTTGCAGAAATTCTAGTTTGTGTACTATAACCAGGGTGTCCAATTGTATCAGGCGCATATATTCTATATTTTTTTACGAATGGTTTAAACCAAGATAAAGTCATAGGATTTATGCAATTACCACCTTGAAAAATAAACAAGGGCTTACCGTTTTCTGGTCCTGCCATTAATACATGGGTTTTTCCAAAGGTTGTTTCCACCATGATACGTTCTATTGCAAAATCAAAAGACTTTAAATATTGCTCGTAATGCTTTAAAATGACCAATCTACCTTTATCACTTGTATAAATTGCATGTTTCATTTTGACGCCCCCTGTTTCAATCTTACAGGATTTTGTATCAGTATTATATATAGAAATTTATGAATATAATTATTTATGCAAAAATAGAATATATGATTGAAAAGGGTTAGCATTTAATTTCTTTAGAACATATAATGCTCACCATCTTCAGGAACAAGCACACGATCATTGATTTCCTTTTCATTTAAAAAGCTTCGTAATTCTTCTCTAGACAATGTCCAATGATTTATAGCTTCCATATGACTTACAACAATCTTAGCATTTGGCGCAGCACGATAAACTTCGTAAATATCATCCTTCCCCATTATAAGAGAACCTCCCTGTAAAAATTGATTGTCTCCTCCATTCACAATAATAATATCTGGTAGATTTTTTTCTAGTACTTTTTGAACTCCGTCATACCACACAGTATCTCCTGCAACGTATAATTTCTTTTCACTTGAATGGTGAAAAATAACACCGCATACTTGACCAGTCATTTCTAAAACTTTTCCTCGCCCGTGCTGACCTGCAGTTTTCATTAACTGAACACCTTCAAAAACTGTATCTTCCTGTAAAATCTCTACATTGGTAAATCCAGCACTTTTAATCTCTTTAGCGTCTTCTTCATTTTGGACAAACATTTTGATAGCCTTTGGTAATACTTCTTTTGCAACCTCATCGAAATGATCAACATGTAAATGTGTAACAATCACTGCATCCACATTTATAAGCTGGTCTATGGATGCTGGTAGAGAAACTAATGGGTTATTTTGGTCCTGTCTTAGGGAATTTGGGTATGGTGGAAAAGTCCCCTCGTTTGCCAAAAGTGGATCGATTAAAAATTTTTTCTCCGCATATTCGATGATAACCGTAGCATTGCGAATTTGTTGAATGTTCATATTCTTAACTCCTTTTCTTTAAATTACAATTAGTTTATACTATGTCCAAATAACAATTACATAGATAAAATCAAGTCTTTTCATGATTTGACTTGAATAATGAAAGGAGTTATTTCATGTTAGATAGTACAGATTTGCGTATCGTCGATGAGCTTTCTAAGAACAGCCGTATGACAATGAAAGAATTAGGAGAGAAGGTCCATTTAACTGGACAAGCTGCATCTTCAAGGGTTGCAAAATTAGAAGATAATGGTGTTATTGAAGGATATACAATCCATGTGAATCAAGTAAAATTAGGATGCCCTGTCCATGCATTTATGAATATTTACACTAAAAGTCCGTACCATGAACCCTTTCTGGCATTTCTAGAAACACAACAACAGTATATTGTTAATAATTATAAAATTAGTGGGGATGGCTGCTATCTTCTAGAATGCAGATTTCCATCAAACGAAGTTTTAGACCAATTTTTAGTCAATTTAAATAAACATGCCAACTACAAATTATCGATTGTTATAAGTAAATAATAAAAAATACCAGGTGCTAAAGCCTGGTATTTTATACTTTCCTATAAGCACGAAACTCATTTCTTTGAATTCTAGCCATATATTCATTTGTAAGTTCATTATCTTAGGCTATAGCTATTACCTGCTTTAAAACAAATATTATTGAAACTCCGTTATATTCTAAGTAATATTGGTGCACTCTAAAACGTAACCACTGAACAAACGGAGGTAATATTAATGAAGAAATTACTGTGTATAGGAGCAATGGCAGCACTTCTTCTATCAGCATGTTCTTCTCATGATGAGGCCCCAGCTAGTGAACAAGCTGAGGCGAAAGAAAAAACTGTCAATGCTGAAACAAAAGAGACCCTTGAAAGAAATGCTCTGAATGAAAATAATTGAATCAAATTAACAGACAGGTAATATCCACTACTTTCATGGCTGTATCCATCGTTTTTCTGGTTCTATCCATCACTTTTATAATTCTATCCACCATTCCAGCTCTGTTATCCATCAACTTTCTTTTTAAGAATTTTAAACGAGATAGATGTTCCCTGATTTGGCTGACTGTTGATTTGAAGCCCTTCTCCGTAATGCTGCTTTAATCGTAAATTCGTATTCAGAAGACCTACACCAGTCGATTTTTTCAGCCTTTTGACTAGCAATTGATTTTTTGTTTCTTCATTCATTCCAATGCCATTATCAGATACTGTTATCTCAATATAAGTATCATAATCCAAAATTTGAATATGAATATTTCCACCATTTACATGTTTCAGAATGCCATGTTCTATGGCATTTTCAATTAATGGCTGGATGGTTAAAGATGGGATCATTACATCAGATGAAACCTCTAGCTCCCAAGTTGCACTAATTCGACTTCCAAATCGTTCCTGCTGAATATAGAGATAGGATTGAACAAGCTTTAACTCATCCTCTAATGGGACAAGTTCATCTATATTTTGAAATTTAAAGGATTCCCGTAAAAAATCACTAAGTGCCTCAAGTAGCTTATTCGTACGCTCCGTATCAATTTCATGTAAGGTCATGATTGCATTTAAAGTATTAAATAAAAAATGCGGATGTATTTGTGCTTGCAGCCAAGCCGCTTCCATTCGAAGGCGCTCTTGAACAGATTGTTTAACATCTGTGAGTGCTTTTACCCTTGATCTTAATTCTAAAGGATCGACTGGTTTCATTACATAATCATTTGCACCAGATAAAAAGCCATTCTCAATATCCTGTGCTTGACCTCTAGCTGTAAGAAGTAACACTGGTAGATCTGTAATTGATAGCTGTTTACGAATAGTCCGTACTAATTCATAGCCAGACATATTAGGCATCATTACATCTGAAATAACTAAATCAAATTTCTGAGATGCCAATGCCTCCAACGCCTTACTGCCACTTGTAACTGTTATTAAATCATATTTTTCTATAGTCAAAATTGTTTCGATTACTCTTAAATTAATTGGATCATCATCCACAACCAGCACCTTTGGTCGATTTGTTTGCATGATGGATTGGATTGTTGAAGAACGATCAAAGTGATTGGAAGACGTCATAACATCTAAGCTCTCATTCGTTCGCAATGGTGAATTCCTATCTTCTGCATCATTTTGTTCAGATAAGTTAGAAATAGGTAAAGTAAATGTAAATTCCGAACCCTTTCCTAATACTGACCAAGCTTGTAATGTGCCTCCATGTAGCTCAACTAAACGTTTACTTATACTAAGTCCTAGTCCAAATCCACCTTCAATGATGGCCTTACTAAGAGTTCCTTGCTCATAAGGCTCAAATATACGCTGAATTGTTTCATTATCGATGCCTATACCAGTATCTGAAATCACAATTTCCACCATATTATTTTTCACATGACCCGCTATTGTAACATGACCTTCATTTGTATATTTCACTGCATTATGCAGTAGATTAAAAACAATTTGAATGACTCTATTTTCATCGGCCATTACTTTTGGAAAATCTTCTGGGATTTGATTTATTAACTCTACTTGCTTTCCTTCCCTCATAAAATAGAGCATATCTAATACGCCAGAAACAATTGTATGAATGGAAAATGACCGTAGCTGTAGTTTTGTTGTATTTTCTTTTAAGCTCATTACATCTAGTAGATCATTTAACATAAGAGACATTCGCCGTCCAACGGAAAGAACGGTCTCTAAATCCTTAACACTTTTATCACTTAGAACCGTTTCTTCTCTTTCTAAAACAGCCTTCGACATGTTTAAAATTCCATGTAGAGGATTTCGTAGTTCATGGGACGTATTAGCAAGAAACTCATCCTTCAATCGATCGGTTTCTTGAAGCTTTACAGCGAGTGCCTTAGTATCTGCATACACTCTAGCATAATCTTTAAACCATAGTATGGCCAAACAAGCCATCGTGATAATAAGGTCAAATGGATAAAAGATAACTTTAATGCCAGTGATAAGCATCGAGAAATCCCAAGCTATATTATTAACAAATGCAAGAATTGCAAGCAGTAAAAAGATGCTACTTCTAATCTCTTTAATAGATTTACGTATCATTGTAAGGATTGTGATAATCATTGGAATCGCAAAAAGCAAAATATAAAAAAGCTGAATTGTAATCAAATAGCTAGTACTCAACATTATTGCCAGCAATGAGGCTATTCCGCACAGAATATTGAACCAATATATAGGCTTTTTTAAATAATGCGGCAGCCATTGTTTAATACATTGAAGCAACGAAAAGCCAATGCCAACCATTGAAAGATGAACTAATTTAAATCCCCAGTCATAATTAATGGGAAACCAATAGGACACTAATTTATCATCACTGCCTAATAGATAGTACAACATAGTGCTAAATGTTAAGAGTGAAAAGTAAAGTAATCTTTTATCTCTGTTTCCTACAAAGTATAAAATAATAGAATAAATAGCATGTATTAAGAAAACTAAAGCCACCATTTGCTGCATCGTTACAGACAATTGGGTCTCTCGATCAATTACTTCTTCTTTGCCCAATTTAATGGAGCGAATAATCCCTCCATTACGAGAATCCTTATAATTAGCAACTTGCATAATAATTTCTATTTCACTATGACCATTTACTTCAAATGAAGCGGAATATGGTATGTTTTTGGCTATGGTCGTATCAGCATTTTCCCCAATTACACCTAATTTCGACAGTTGTCTACCATTCACAAATAATTCAGAAGAGCTCCGAACACTTGGTACTCTAATACTGTAGGTACTATTATCAGATGGATTAACAAGAACTTTTAAGCGATAAGAACCGTAACCATATGGTGTTACTTCCCCCTCCTGTAAAGAAGAATCCCACCCCTTTGGAACATGTATGTATGATAAATTATTTCGTGCCGCATCAATTGACTGTTTTTCGTTAATTAACCACGTATAGGGAAAGAACTCCCATTCCCCATCTAATGTAATGGAATGATTGTCGTTAAAATTCCATTCTCGCAAGTCGATTTGTCCTTTTACTGCATAGGGTTGGTTTGTGTTATTTAATAAATCTAACCATAAAATACGTGAGCCTGTTAAAAATAGTACAAATAAACTAACAATAAGAATAATTTTCTTTTTATTCATTTA
>NZ_JBYTBB010000078.1:0-23354 GCF_058788755.1 Lysinibacillus sp. FW301-JW8 | reverse complement strand
GAGCTTTTTGCTTTCATACCCGAGCGTTTCTTGGGGAAACCGAGCTTTTTGTTTTCTGACCTGAGCGTTTCTTGGGGGAAACCGAGCTTTTTGTTATCTAACCCGAGCGTTTCTTGGGGAAACCGAGCTTTTTGTTTTCTAACCTGAGCGTTTCTTGGGGGAAACCGAGCTTTTTGCTTTCATACCCGAGCGTTTCTTGAGGAGACCCGAGCTCTTTGCTTTCATACCTGAGCGTTTCTTGAGGAGACCCGAGCTCTTTGCTTTCATACCCGAGCTTTTTGTTTTCTGACCTGAGCGTTTCTTGGGGGAAACCGAGCGTTTCTTGAGGGGACCCGAGCTTTTTGCTTTCGTACCTGAGTGTTTTTTCTTGCACCATATAGGAAATGACCAATTTAACAAGAAAAGCATCTTCGCCCCTATCGACGAGATGCTTTTTTCTTAATCAAAATACTTTACGTAATTACAATATTGATCTTGTTTCATATGAAGATTTTCGTATAGCTTCCGCGCATTAATATTATCGGTGGCAGTTTGAAGTGTGACATAACGAGCAGACTGCTGCTCACAATATTGAAATACCTTTTGCATTAATGCCGTGCCTACCCCTAAGCCCCTCGCATCTTCATTCACATATATATCATTTAAAATATATGCACGCTGTAAAGCAATGGAAGAAAAGGTAGGATATAATTGTGTAAATCCCACTGGCTTGTCATTTTCTACAGCTATAAAAATAATAGATTCCTTCAAAGCCATTCGTAATTGTAAAAATGCCTTTGCACTGCTTCGATCTGATTCAATCCCATAGAATTGGCGGTATTCATCAAAAAGCACTGCTACCTCTTCTAATTCATTCATTGTTGCTTGAAATATGTTCATGCTGCTCTCCCCTTATGTCTACCCATGATTGTCAAAAAATATGAATCTAGCTCTCATTATAAAGGAAATAATCGGATAAAGAAAAGAATTCCCCACAAATTCGAGCAAGTATCACATTAGAGTGGCTTTTCCTGTAAATATTAAGCAACTTTTTTCAATATATGCTTCCAATTTAATTCTGTTCTTGCAAATGCTTGGAGCTGCTCACATGTATCTGCTAATAATTGCTCCTGCTTTGTTACTTGCTGTAATGTTTGCGCTACGCTTTCCCAATCATGCGTTAGGTGAATCGTGCCGAATCATTGATGATACATGTACATAGCACTCCACCAGGAAGGTTAAACTAAATATTTCTGGACGGGAGTTACTACTCTCACACTAGCAAAGGCGAAAGAGCGTGCCACATTTGAAGGTATTACAGGCCTATATCACCTTGTTAACAATCAGAGTAATTCAAAGAACGATCTTTTGCAGCTATTCAATAAACACTTTAAGGACAATCAAGTAACCATCCATCCTTGTCAACTTCCAAACGTCGATAAAACGCTTATCAATACTGGAAACGATTTTTCATTTGTTGTCCCCGACTATAGGGAGATGATCATTGAAATGAAGCATTGGGTAATAGTTCATAAAGATTTACACCCTCACTATTTTAAATAAAGAAAAACTTTGCTAAATCTACTAGCTTTAACAGTTATGTAGATTCTTTTTGTAGAGGCTAATGAATAATTTTTCCTTGCGGTAATCGCTCATCCTTCATCCAATTCTCAACAAAATGATTAAAGAACGCAGGATTTGCCAAAGATACTCCATGCCCCATATTAGATAGCACCACACCTTTACAATTGGGATTACGATTAACTAGCAGTCTAGCAGATTTTTTCATGATCCCCTTTTCCTTTTCACCAACTGTTACCAAAATCTTGCAGCTAGCTTGAGAAAAGTTTTCAGGGATTGCAAAGGACATATTTTCTTGCAGAATATTCGTAAGTGTTTCTACTTTCATTTTTAAACTCTCTTGATAATATTGGTGAAAATATTCTTGATCTATATACAATGCCTTAGCTTGAAGTTTTGCGAACGATTTATTTTTTATTAGAGGAAAAGATAATGTAATGAATGGTCCCATCAGCTTTTTTGTAATTAGAGAAGGTATTACTAAAGCACTATTAACAATTGCATTATCTATCAATTGAGCATTTAAGCTTAGCATTTTTACGATAATTTGAGCACCTAAAGAAAAACCGATTACTGTGACATGTTTACCTTGTGCTTTTTCTTCTATTATTTTTAGGAGCTTCCTTGCACACTCTTCAATTGAAAAATCAATATCATCATCTATTAATTCTGGCACAATACAGTGAAAGTTAGAAAAATGTCGGACTTGTTTATCCCACATCCATCCTCCAACGCCACCACCATGAATAAACATCATAAAAGTATTATGTTCACTACCATATTCTTGATAATCCATGACCCAATCACCCCATTATAAGTACTATTCATGATCATCTAAAAAATCTTTACTAAAGCTCGTTTGTGATTGATAGGTGGAGCGCTTGCCCATATCAACCCCTCGCTTTATAATGCCTTTCCCAAAGCGTGCTTCAATTTCGTCAACAACTTTAATAACAGGCTCATCCTTGACATGCTCTTCATAATTAAAAATAGAAAGCTGCTGCGAAAAATCTTTACGATCCACAACATTTGACACTGTCACTCCTAATAATCTAACAGGAGTCTCATCCCAATGCTTATCAAAAAGTTCACAGGCAACTTGGTAAATTTCTTCAAAACGATAAATAGCATTGGATACCGTTTTTGAGCGTGTATGATTATGCCAATCTGCATTACGAATTTGTATGCTTACTGTTGAACCTGCCAGACGTTTGGCTTCTAATCGTTCTGCAACCTTTTGACAAAGTCCATCAATTGTTTTATGAAGAATTCGAATGTCTACTACATCCTCTGGTAAGGTTGTGGAGTTGCCAACACTTTTTGTATCAAAAATAGCATCTGGATCTACCATTCTTGAATCCTCCCCATTTGCTCTCGCTCGGAGACGTACACCATTCTTTCCTAAAATCTGCTTTATTGCATATTCTTCAACTTTAGCCAAATCACCAATTGTAAAAATACTATGTGCATTTAATTTTTTGGCTGTACTAGCACCAATGCCATGCATAGTAACAACCTCACGAGACCAAAGAATTTGCTCAATATCACGAATTCGTAAAACGGTAATGCCCATTGGTTTTTTCATATCAGAGGCTGTTTTCGCCAAAAATTTATTTGGCGCAATACCAATAGAGCAAGGTAAATCAAGCTCTGCCTGTATTCTCTCTTGTATTTCCTGGGCAATATTAAGGGCATGTTGCTCTTTACTTAATTCAGTTACATCCATATACCCTTCATCAATGGAAACGGGTTCCACTAAATCAGTATAACTACGTAGTATGGTAAACATCTGCTTGGATGCTTCACGATACTTTTGAAAATCTGGTGGTAATAACAATAATTCAGGACATTTTCGCATTGCCTCATGAACAGTCATTGTTGTGTAAATCCCCAGAGCCCTTGCCTCATACGAACAGGTTACTAAAATGCCACGACGTTCTTTTGGGTTTCCAGCAATCGCTATTGGCTTGCCCTTCAAGCTTGGATCATGTGCCTGCTCCACTGAAGCATAAAAACTATTCATATCTACATGAAAAATAATACGCCCTTTATGCGTCATCCTATCACCACTTTTCCTTACATAGCCTTATTATAAGTCTTCTTTCCTTTAATCAACAAATGTATAATCTCCATTGCTTTCAAGTAAATCCTTCAAAATAAGTAGTGCCTGTTCAAGTTGATTCTCTGGTGCAGTAATGGCTAATCGAACTGCATTAACTGGCTTTGCATTGCCCACTGCAAAACGCTCCGCAGCATACACCTGAACACCAGCCTTTGCTGCAAGCAATTCAAACTGTACACCTGTAAATTGATCAGGAAGTATAAGCCATCTGAAAATACATGCTTCATCACCTAAAATATTGTAATCACCTAAGTATTGATTAACCAATGCATTTTGTTGCTTTGCATACAGTTTGTGTTTTTCTAATATCGTTTCTGCTACTCCATCATGAATCAATCTTGTGGCAAGCTCTAGCATCATTGGCGATATTGAAATATTAATATTATAAAGCGTCTCCATTATTCTTTTTCGCAGTGCTGGAGGTGTAACAATATAAGATAATCGTAATCCAGGTGAAATGGTTTTAGACAAGCTGGCAATATAAATAACCTTTTCTGGTGCATAGGAAGCTATTGGTGCAAGAGGCTGCTCCTTCAAAAAGCTATAGATGGCATCCTCAATAATAACTAAATTTCTGTCCCTCGCCACTTCGGCAATCATTTTTCTTGTTACTAAAGACATCGTATGGGTAGTAGGATTGTGAAAATCAGGAATCACATAGAGACCTTTAATATGCTCATTTTTACAGGCATATAATAGCCCCTCGTTTGTCATTTCTCCGTTCCTTTGCTGAATTGCTACTAATTGAATACCTAACATATTGGCGGCTGTTTTTATTCCAGCATATGTGATAGGATCTGTACCAATTCTATCTCCTGCTTGGAACAATGCAGCTAATGTTCCAACAATCGCATTTTGTCCTCCTGCCCCAAGCAAAATTGGCTGATCCGTTTGAAAATTGACTTTTTCTAAAAGCTTCAATGCTGCCTCATTTTGCCAGGCATTTCCTTCAGGTCGTCCGTATTGAAATAATTTATTAAAATTAGAATCACTCATCATCTTTTTCATATAACGAGTAATGTCTTCATTTACATAGTTATCTGGCAGAACAGAGCCCATTTCGATCATATGAGGGGAATGACTAGTGGGCAATAAAATTTTATTGGTTGCAGCATCGGATGACACAAATGTTCCGCTTCCAATCGAAGCATAGATGAGCCCCTTTTGACCACAAAGTTTAAACGCTCTTGTGATTGTACTTAAATTAACATCTAAAAAGTCAGCTAATTCCCGTTGTGGGGGCAGCTTTGTCCCTGGTAAGAGCTTCCCATCCTTTATATCTTGTTCAAGCTGTTCAGCTATGGCTATATATAATGGAGCCGAAATATTGCTGATATTTGGTCTCCAGCTCATTGGATACTCTTCAAATGAATTTACTGGCATTCTCTATGCTCCTTTTCTCGTCACTTTTGCATACAATATTTTAATTGTCTTGCATACAATGATAATATTGTATGCATATGATTTCAATGCTATAATTTTTAAAAAATCAGAAAAAAGGAACGATTAATTATGCAATATTCAGAAAGAATCTTAAAAACACCATCTTCATTCATCCGAAATATCTTGAAAGTAACAGACGCAGAGGACGTTATTTCCTTTGCAGGGGGGCTACCTAACCCAATCTCTTTCCCAATTGATGCGTTAAGAGCATCTGTCGATCATGCCATTACAGAAAATGGTAGCCGACTATTCCAATATTCTTCTACGCAGGGATATGCACCATTACGTGAGTACATTGCTGCGAAATACCAACGTTTACATGGATTAGACGTTCACGCTGATGATGTCTTTATTACAACAGGTTCACAGCAAGCTCTAGAATTAATTGGAAAAGTACTGATTAACAAAGGAGACGGCATCGTTATTGAAGAGCCTGGTTACTTAGGTGCCATTCAAGCCTTTACATTAAGTGAGCCAACATTCCACGGTGTAACACTTGAAAATGATGGTTTGAATTTAGAAGAGTTAGAGAAAGCTCTGCAACAGCCAAATGTAAAATTTATTTATACAGTTCCAAATTTCCAAAATCCAACAGGGCTAACGTATTCTAAAGAAAAGCGTCAGCAGATTTGTGACATCATTGCAAAATATGATGTGGCATTAATTGAGGATGATCCATATGGAGAATTACGCTTCCAAGGCGAGCCACTTCCATACATCGGTGCTGGCAAATTAGAGAACAGCATTTTACTTGGTTCTTTCTCTAAAACGATTACGCCAGGAATGCGTCTAGGCTTCATTATTACGAAGAATAAAGAACTAATGCAGCACATTGAAACAGCAAAGCAAGCGACTGATCTACACACAAATATTTTTGCTCAATATGTAATTTATGACTATCTAGCAAACAATGATTATACTGAGCATGTTCAGAAAATTATAACATTATATAAAAATCAAGCTGAAGCAATGCTTGATGCGATGCAGGAGTTCTTCCCAGCACATGTGGAGTATACCAGACCTGAGGGTGGTATGTTTATTTGGGCTACGATGAACAATGGTGCATCAGCTATAGATGTCTTCCATAAAGCAATGGAACAAAAAGTAGCATTCGTCCCTGGCGACCCATTCTATACAGCAAAAACGGGAGTAAGTACAATGCGTCTTAATTATACAAATGCAACCCCTGAAATTATTCGTGAAGGTATTAAACGATTAGGTAGCATTTTATAATCCACAGACAAAGCAAAACCTTATGAGCTATTTAGTTTCGCTCATAAGGTTTTGTTTATTCAGGATAATAGATTGTCATACTTAACCGTGTTAAAGACTGACCTGCATTGTAATAGGTGTGCGGCCGATCTGCTTTAAATCGAATAGAGTCACCAGCTTTTAAGGTGTATAGCTTGTCATTGATAGTCAACGCTAGTTCACCATCAAAAACAGTGATAATTTCTTCCGTCCCATCTCTATGTGCCTCTGCACTTAACTTTCCTTCCTGGTCAATCTCCACAGTATAAATCTCAAAGCGGCTATCCTCTTGAAAAGGAAAATAAGGATATACCCTATATCGTCCGTTATCCTCCGTTAAAACTTGAACATCCTCTTGTAAAATTACTTCCGTCTCAGATTGAGGTTGATTAATAAGCATAGTAAATGAAACCTTTAGACCATTTGCAATCTTCCAAATGGTTGTAAGCGTTGGACTAGATTCCCCTCGTTCAATTTGCCCTATCATTGTTTTACTCACTCCACAAAGCTGTGAAACTTTCTCTAAGCTTAGTTTTTCCTTCTCTCGAATAGCTTTTAAATTTTTTGCAAACACAAGATGAATTTCTTCCATTCTAATCACCTCAACGTTATGTACAATATAACGTACATTTTGTATAATAAAAAGCACATACGTTATATTGTTTATTTCGAACATTATAACATACCATCAAAAGGAGGAACTACAGTGCCATTATTTTCTTTTTTAACTTTCGTTGTCATTACAAGTTTTACCCCTGGTCCTAATAACTTTATGGCCATGCTATTTGCCAATAAACAAGGTTTTACAAAAACGATTCCCTTTTCTCTAGGTGTCGGGGCAGGCTTTTTTATGCTGATTGGCTTATGTAGCTTTTTTAATATTGCCCTGACTAATATTATGCCCATTATAAAGTTACCCTTGACCCTATTTGGGGTTGGCTATATGTTGTATTTAGCCTTTAAAATAGTAACAAGCAAAGCCATTGATCATAACAAAGAAGGAGACAACAACAGCAATTTATTTTTAACAGGAGTTTTATTACAATTTATAAATCCTAAAGGGATATTGTTTGGTATTACTGTAGTAGCAACCTATATCCTCCCTTATTACTCTTCTTATTTTAGCTATTTTCTTTTTGCTGTGTTGTTGGGAATCGTCGGCATTCTAAGTACAAGTAGCTGGGCTTTGTTTGGTTCAGCTTTTCAAAAAATTCTTCATCAATACCGCCAACCTTTTAATATCATTATGGCTCTTTTATTGGTATACAGTGCGATTTCTATTCTTATTCAATCGTAAACAAAAAACAACCCTTCTCGTACGCTATAGCGTCGAAAAGGGTTGCCACCTTAAATTTATTTTGTATATGTTAATACGGCATTTTTTTTGAATTTAGCCATTGCCTGCGTTGCCTCATTTTTGTTTGTGTATTCAAAAATTCGAACATCCTTTTTATCAAATACTGTAATTACCCACATAGAAAATTCTCCCTTCAAACTTGTTTTTTTGTACTATAACAATCACCGAACAATGTGATGCTTCTTATAAACTGTGATATAACATTGCCTTACCTGATTCTTATTTTACGCTGATTTTTTTAAAAATAAAGCCTTATGTGAAGCCCTTCACAAACTGTTCAATTTCAAAACGCTTTCATTGAACATTTTGTGAATACTCACGTTTTTTAGGCATAAAGTGTAACTTCAATGTGTGGAAATCCCTTACGTTTCATCCTCTATTCAACAGTTTCTACTGCCATTTCGTTACTTTACAAATAGTTAAACAGTATACATGCCTTAAACAAGTATAATTTTTGGAAATAAAAAACAATTTCAAAATTAAATGAGTACCTGGGCAATAGATATATCGACTAGGCGATTCCTTTCTTATACTAACGAACAAACTAACAATTATCCCCGTGACACTAGATCTTATGTATACCCAAAATATAAAAAAGCTAGCATTTTGTAATCCAAAATGCAGCTTTATCTTAAACATTATCACTTCATATAGGTTTTCAACACATTTTCGATATCCGCATTAAGCCTGTGAATATCGACCGCCGTCACTTTGTTATTTTCAAGCTTAAATTTGCGTTTTAGCTGGATGATTCTGCGGACACTGTCATTAATTCTGTCCTCTGTTATTTCACCATGCTGTACAGCGGACTTCAATGCCTCTATTGCTGATTGTACATTGCTGAAATCATGAGCAATCAAAATGATATCACTGCCTGCCTTCACAGAATCAACAGTGGCTTGCCCGATCGCAAAATGATTCGTGATGGCCTTCATCGTCATATCGTCTGTCATGACAACACCGTCAAATGCTAGCTGATCTCTTAAAATTCCCGTAATGATTGCCTTCGACATGGATGAAGGATACTGTGGATCTATCCTTGGCAATAAAATATGGGCGACCATAAACACATCCGCACCGTTTTCAATAGCAGTTTTAAATGGAATGATTTCCAGCTTATTTAATTCGTCTAGACTTTTCGTAACTTTTGGTAGCTCTAAATGTGAATCCACCGATGTATCACCATGCCCAGGAAAATGCTTGATGACAGGAATAACCTGTTTTGACTCTAGCCCTTTCATTGTCTGAATCCCTAATTTACTGACTATGTCGGGATTATTGGAAAACGAGCGATCCCCAATAATAGGATTATTCGGATTGCTGTTCACATCCAAAACAGGTGCAAAGTCAAGGTTGAAGCCAAATGCCTTTAATTCTTCTCCCAGTAATCTGCCCACTTCAAATGAAAACTTTGATTGGTTGACGTCCCCAATTCTTTTGTTTGTTGGGAAACTTTTTAAAGGTCCTGGCAATCTGACTACATTTCCACCCTCTTGATCAGTTCCTATGAAAAGTGAAAGTCGATTATTCTTATTTTCAGCCACCAAATCGTTGATGAGTGTTGTCGTTTGCTGAGGTGATTCAAGATTATTAGCATAAAGAATTAGTCCACCAACCTTAAAATTATGGATCAAATCCTTCGTTTCTTGCTGTAGCGTCGTTCCTGAGACGCCTGCAAACATCATTTGGCCAATTTTTTCATCCAAAGTCATTTGCTCAATCATTTCTGTCACTTGTTGTTCCACCTCCGTATATACCGAAATATGATGAACAACAGGATTTGAATCGTTGTCAGTTGGTTTTGGCAAAACCCACTTTAGCTGATATGTGGAATTAACTTGATAGACAAGAATGATTTGATTTGTCGTTTCATCCTGAAAATAGCGGGCTTCATCAGGTTCCCCCATGATTTTTTTAATATCAGTTAAATGAATATTTTTCAAATTCGCTTTAAAAGAACGGATATCGAAAGCCAATGAATCCTTAAAGCCCAGTGTCACAGCATGGTCTACATAATCTTCATATTCTCCATTAGCTACCTCAGACACTTGCTGTGGCCGCCCCCATTGTTGATGAACCATTTTTTTATCTGTCTTTCCTGCAGTAAATGGTGCATCTGTCACTTTTCCATCTTGAGCTAAATTTATAATGTCCTGTATAAACAGCTCAGGATCTTCCTTTTCAATTGTATCATCATGGACAGGGGCCACGGGTGTTCCTGACCTGATTTTCATACCGTAAAAAAAGAGTAGACCCGTGATAATCACCACTAAAATTAGGAGTAATCCAAGTCTTTTTTTATGCATGATAAAAACCTCCTTATTGAACATTCCTCTCAATCTTAGGAAATGAAGATGGTAATCAGATACTTGTTATTGATGAATATGAAGCCGAAAAAGTGCGTCAAATCTTTGAATTGTACGAACAGTATCATTCAATTACCAAAAGGCAAGAAGTTTTAAAAATGGAAGGTTATCAATCTAGGAGATATGGTACTATACGACAAATAAAAGTGCAAGAAAGAGAAAAGAAATCTTATTTAGCAGTTTAATTACTTGTGGATGGAGTGGAGAAAATTACAAGACATATAGTTATTGAGTAAAAGGCAATTATTGTTAGGACATATTATGCCAAGCAAGACAAGTAAATATGATGACAAGTAGATGAGTTGCTCGAAAAACACCTAACAAAAACTATTAGTGTAAAAAAGACGTACAAAATTTTAATGTAGCATAAAAAAGATTGACGAAAAAATTCACCGTCTAATTGGCTTATAGAAAAAGAGCTTTGGTAGAAAAGGTGCTAAAAACTATTATTGTAAGGCAATCAGAAATTCTTTTTAAATGGAACTCTTGAGCCATAGTTTTTAGCACCGTCCACGACGTACATGCCCATTAAATTGTAGTAGTAGATATTTATTTCATAAGCATGTACTTAGTAGAATACTTCTTCCTGTTTTTCTGTTAATTCAATTTCAAAGCCTAAATCCTCAAGCATACGATAATCGCTATTTGCCTCTTGACCTGCTGTCGTTAAATAATCTCCGACAAAAATGCTGTTTGCCGCATACATCCCAAGTGGCTGAAGCGACCCAAGATTGACTTCACGACCACCAGAAATACGGATTTCCTTTGTTGGATTAATATAACGGAACAATGCTAAAACCTTTAAACAATATCGTGGATTTAATTCCTTTGTCCCTTCCAGCTTCGTGCCGTCTATAGCATTTAAAAAATTGACTGGGATCGAATCAGCATCTAATTGATGTAGCGCACGCGCAATGTTGACAACATCCTCTTTTGTTTCCCTCATCCCAATTATTGCTCCTGAGCACGGTGAAATCCCATGCTTTTTTGCAATCTCTACTGTATTCACACGATCCTCATAGGTATGTGATGTTGTAATGAATGAGTGATGGCGCTCTGAAGTATTTAAGTTATGATTGTAGCGATCTACCCCCGCCTCTTTTAATTGCTGTGCCTGATCTTCTTTTAATAAGCCAAGACAGGCACATACTTTTAAACCATACTTCTCTTTAATTTCAGTGACCGCTTCACTAACAACATTTACATCCTTCCGCGTTGGTCCGCGTCCGCTGGCCACGATGCAATAGGTACCAATTTTATTGTCAAATGCTCGTTTGGCACCCTCTAAAATTTCCTCCTTCGTAATGAATGGATATTTTTCAATCGGAGCAGATGATTTAGATGACTGTGAACAATAGCCACAATCCTCAGGACAATAACCACTTTTCGCATTCATAATCATATTTAATTTTACTTTTTTTCCATAATAATGCTTACGAATGGCGAATGCACCATCCATTATTTTTAAAAGCTCATCATCATCACTATTTAAAATGGCAAGAGCCTCGTCATTACTAATCACCTTTCCTGCAATAACGCCCTCTGCTAACTGTAACCAATCCACTAAACATTCTCCCTTTCTACTTGCATAATTTTCACTGCTCTAACTGACTGAAATACCTTATATAAGCGTTCGGCTAACAGTGCAGAAGCAACGGCTAAGCAAAAATCGGCAACAATACTATTTAAAAAGCCGACTACAAATATATGAGACCAGCTCGTTTTCATGTGGAGCCAGAAATTCAATGATAAATATAAATAAGGCACTGCAACAGCATATATAATAATAAGCCCCACAATATTTGCACCAATAAAATGTTTTTTCGTTGGCGAATCTACTCTTTCAATAAAGAAACCTATTACGAATGCTGCTAGTGCAAAGCCTATGAGATAGCCAAATGTCGGCTGCAATACATAGGTAATACCTCCACCCTGTGTAAAAACAGGTAATCCAACTAAACCAATCCCTATGTAAACGAGCTGACTTTGAAATCCATTACGACTACCAAGTAAGCTTCCAGCTAAAAAAACAAAGACAATTTGTAGGGTAAAGGGCACTACAGGTAATGGTATTTTAATAAATGCACCAATTGCCGTTAAAGCTGCAAACATTGCAATCATGACCAGTGACAGTGTTGATTGTCTTTTAAACAATTTTTTCCCTCCCACTTCTCAAAAAATTGTACAATCGTTTCTTTTGCTGTATGAATCATAAAGCGCATTTCATCATCAGAAATAATGTAAGGCGGCATAAAATATAATATATTGCCAAGTGGGCGAATCAGTAGGCCCTTTGCTAAAGCACGTTGATAAATTTGATAGCCAATACGCTCCTCACTTGGGAATGGCTCCTTTGTTCGATGATTAGCGACTAGCTCAATCGCACCTACTAATCCTATCTGTCGATACTCTCCAACATAGGGTAATCGCTCAAATGCCTCCAGTGCTAATGCACGCATTCGTTCTCCCTTGTTTCGTATCATATCGATCACCTGCTCCTCTTCAAACATTGTCAATACCTCAAGTGCTACTCGACAAGCAAGTGGATTTCCAGAATAGCTGTGAGAATGTAAAAATGCTTTCATTGTTCCGTAATCATCGTAAAAGGCATTAAAAATATCATCAGTGGTTAATACAACCGATAGCGGTAAATAGCCACCTGTTAAACCTTTTGATAAGCACATAAAATCTGGAGCAATCCCCGCTTGCTCACAGGCAAATATTGTTCCTGTTCGTCCAAATCCAACAGCAATTTCGTCTGCAATTAGGTGAACATCGTATGCTGTACAAAGCTCTCGCAGTCGCTTTAAATAAATCGGCGGATACATTTTCATACCAGCTGCTGCTTGAATTAGCGGCTCAATAATCACAGCTGTAATTTCTTCATGATGCGTGTTAAACTCTTCTTCAACAAATTGAATACATTGAGCATGACAGCTTTCTGACTTGTCTTGAAAAGGACATCTAAAGCAATCTGGCCCCTGTGCACGTATGGTATCTAATAACAGTGGTTGGTATACTTCGTTATAAAGCCCTACTCCACCAACAGATAAAGCGCCAAGTGTCTCACCATGGTAGGCATCTGTTAAAGCTAAATAGCGTTTTTTTGTCGTTTTTCCTGTTTGCATATGATATTGAAAACTCATCTTTAATGCGACTTCTATTGCGGACGAACCATTGTCTGCAAAAAATACTTTATTCAGACCGTCTGGCGATAAAGCTGCTAATTTTTCAGCTACTTTAATCGCTGGTTCATGTGTAAAATTTGCAAAGATTGTATGCTCTAATGTAAACGCCTGATCACTCAATACCTGACTTATCCGAGGATTGGCATGTCCAAATAAATTAACCCACCAGGAAGAGACAGCGTCTAAATAGCGTTGATTATTTTCATCATAGAGCCATACACCTAGTCCTGTTTTAATGACGATAGGTGGAAATTGCTCATAATCCTTCATTTGTGAACAAGGATGCCAAACATGCCGTAAATCTCTTGCCTGCAAATCAGTTAACACTTGTTTCATAATTGACCAACCTTTCAAACAATGAAGTGTGTGAAATGGAATAATCAATAAGCTGCGAAATCTCTTGAAATTGCGGAATACTTGCATATGGCAAATCATGAAACTGTAATATGGTTTTCATATTATCTTGTTCAATCAAACTCCCTGAATCTCCATTAAATACAATGCCAAGAATGTCAATATTACGAGTATGTAAAGCCTCAATTGTTAGTAATGTGTGGTTAATTGTTCCAAGTGTTGTTCGAGTAACAAGAACAATTGGAAGCTTACTTTGAACAATGACATCAAGAAGCGTTATTTCACTTTTTAAATCTAAAGGCACAAAAAGTCCGCCAGCTCCCTCACAAATTACCACGTCATTTGATTGCTGTAACAACTGTATTTGCTGTAATAAATAGTGCACATTAATTTTCCGCGCCTCCAGTTGAGCAGCAAAATGTGGTGAAGCAGCCTCTTTAAACGAATATCCATTCAACTTTTCTTGCTTCAGCACCTGTAATGAATACTTTTCATATATTGCTGTATCGTAGTAATAGCTATGATCATTTTCATGCACTTCACCAGTTTGTACTGGCTTATAAGGCATGACGCGCAGATTCTGCCGCTGTAATTGACGCATCAGCAGTGTGGTGACCACCGTTTTACCAACATCGGTATCTGTACCAACAACCCAAAAATGTTGCATCGTTAACCTCCCCCTTTTTAAGTTAACCTTTAATATAATTTAAGTTAACACATATGATTTTATTTTGTAAATGCTATTTCAATATTTCTTCCAAAACACTTTATTTTTATGCAGAAAATAGGAACAAAGAAACACTAAAATTTTACCTTTATACGGTAAAAATCTAACGCTCCCCGTATTATTGCCAAATTTTATTAACACAGTTTAATTATTTACGAATACTATTAAAAATTTAGAGGATTTCATTGCTTGTATGTTGTATTAAACTAAACGGGGGTGGCTGTATGTTTGGTCTTTTTAAAGAATCAGAAAAATTGATAGATACATATGAACAAGTAGCTTTTATTTTAAAGTCCTTGCTTACCTATGAACTAAGAGACTTACCTAGCCGGTACGAATTTTGGTATCGTGTGGCGTTACGTTTGGAAGAATATCGAACGTTAAATGCTGAGCATCGTGCAAAGAGATCCATGACTACAGCTGTGGGACGCTTTCACCAAACTCAATATGATGTAACGAAACAAAAACTGGCAAAGCTGGAACGTTTAACAGATATCTATAAATCTTTTTGTCTAGAAGAAGAGCGGGAGATATTAAATCACCGACTTCAATTCCAAAAAGAAGTGATTGCTGAACTTTTTAATCATCTCCAAAATAAAGAGCTATATATGTATTGTAGTACTGTACAGCAGCAATTTTGGGAAGCTGTCAGTGAAGATATACTTCTTGCAATTGCCCATCTTGATTAAAGAGGTGGGCAGTTGCATGCTTCCACCATCAACTGAATCTATTCTTAGTTTGTTTCTATCGCCTATGGCAAAACTATGATTATTTTGGCAGATGAGCAATTTTAGTGTTGGTTTTTAAATATCGGAGACAAGAAAGTACGGCTTACAGGAGCTGCAAAAGGTAAACATGAGATAAAAATGCTTATTCGACATATTATAGCTTTTATCATTGGAACTAGACTTTTGTCTATAATGGCTCTTTATACCGTACCTCTTTCTGATACATATTCCCTACTTCAAACAATGAAAATTTAGGGCATCGTATTAACTATTGATACCATTATAAGTATTTCATATGCGATTTTTCCTAGTCAAAAATAACGATTGTCCTAGAAGTTTTCTTTCCCTTTCTATCAAAAATTGATATATTAGAAGATAGAGAAAGGAGATTCATAGGTGTGGTAAATGAGAAAATCTTAATCGTAGAAGATGATATTGACATAATGGAGGTTCTATCTCTTACTATTGCTAATGCAAATTATTTAGTTTTTAAGGCATCAACCATTTACGAAGGCTGGGAAGCAGCAGTAAAGCAAAAACCTGATTTAATTTTATTGGATGTCAATTTACCTGATGGCAATGGCTTTGAATTAGCGAGAAGAATTCGTGAAGTGTCGGACGCCATTATTATTTTTGTGACTGTCAATCACTTAATTGACCATAAACTGGAAGGCTTTGAAGTAGGCGCAGATGATTATATAACAAAGCCGTTTATTCCAAAAGAATTGCTTGCTCGTATACAAGCAAACTTAAAAAGAAAGACAACGTCCATAAGAAACCCTATATTACATATTGATAACTTAGTCATTCATTTTGATGAAAAAAATGTTTATAAAAACGGTAAACGTTTGAATCTTTTTACGAAAGAAAAGCTATTATTATTTTTTCTGATCGAACATGCTAATAAGGTAATTAGTGTAGACCAACTGATAGATAACGTTTGGGGACAGGATGGTGTGACTGATTCAAAAACGGTATCTGTCCATATTAGTACACTCCGACGAAAAATCGAGGACGTTCCAGCTAAGCCGAAGTGGATTCAAACTGTTCGGGGCTTCGGCTACCAATTTGTTTATAAAAAATAAAGTGCTGAGCAACGTAAAAGCTCAACACTTTATTTTTAAACAGTAATCTTTTCTGTTACCAATGGCAATGTAAAGCTAAATATCGACCCTTCATCCTCTATACTTTCCACATATATTTCCCCGTTATGTTGTTCCACAATTTGCTTACAAATAGCTAGACCAATTCCGTGTGAATCTACTTTATCAACATTGGATGCTCGATAATAACTATCAAATATAAAGGGAATATCGCTCTGTGGGATACCTATACCGCTATCTGAAATTGAACAGATTAAATGTGTGTCCTCCACATACATTAAAAATTGAATACTGCCACTTGAAGTATATTTCATGGCATTTGTCATTAAATTTTCCATCACCTGATTTATTCGAGCACGATCCATTAGCAACCGTGCCTCCTGATGACCATAAAAATCGGCATAATAGTCTAAGCCTAATTGCTTTATCTCCTGTTCAAAGCGAAATCGAAATTGTTGAAATAAATTAATAGCCCTTACTTCTGTAAAGGTGTATTCTGCTCTTCCTGCTTCTAGATTAGCTAAATCAAATAAATCTTGAATTAATAAATTTAACGATAGCAGCCTTTCCTTACTTCGAATTAAATATTTCTCTTGTTCTGATTCCTCTTTAATAACTCCGTCTAATATTAATTCGATATAGCCTAACGTTGAAGTGATAGGTGAGCGTAGTTCGTGTGAAATACTATGCAGTAATTTTTTCCGTTCTAATTCATTCTTCTCTAATCGCTCATTGACCTTTTTCAAATGACTATTTGTCTCATCTAATTCCTTTGTCCGTGAAAGAACACGTTTTTCTAATTCACCATATATTTTTGCATTTTCAATCGATACGGCAATTTGTCCAGAGATCATTTTTAACAAATTCACATGGGTTGGATGAAAGGCATTAGTAATTAATGTGTTTTCCAAATATAAAATGGCTATTATCTCGTCTTTAAGATGAATCGGGACACATAAGATAGACTTAGCCGCTGAGAAAGCACTGAGGTAAACACTCTGTGCTTGTGTATTTTGAATAATCAGTTGTTCTCCGTTTTGTAAAACAAAATAGACTATGGATTGCATGGTTTCACTGAATTCTTCAATCTTTTGATCATGAAACATCGTAAATTTGGTTTCATTGGCCTCAGCTTGTGCTAACACTTGTAATTGCTCATGATGTCTATAGATAAAATACCCGACATCTGCACCAGCATGTTTTAATAAGGCAAATAATATTTTACGAAGCAAATCCTCCATCCGGATTTCTGTTGCTAAGGACTGAGTCGTCTCGAAAACAGTCATCATATCAAATGATACAGTTCCACTACTTTGGCCTTTCGGTACGTGATTGGCATGATACGCCTTTTCCCAATACCTAGCGACCCTATTGGCTCCCCACTCCTGTATTAGCTGTATACCACATAAAATATAATGTCTCGCCGTTTTTTTATTATGGATAGAATGATAGTAGTTAGCAGCTCGCTCATAAGCAATGGCTGCATCTTGAAGAAAATTATTCATTTGTGCAAGCTGGATTGCCCGATCGTAATAAAGTATGGCATTCTCACCCTGTTTTTTCATTCGGTAATTTTCCGCTACTAATAAACTATAGAGATGTTCATAGTTTTCAGGTGAATATTGAGCCCATTTTTTAAACTCACGAATACTTTTACTAATCTCCACCCTATACGCTCTTAATTCTGTTTTCGAGGAATATAGCTTTTGATGAATAAAATGAAACTGCCATAGAGCACGATAAAAATAATAAATAGGCGTGATGGGCAAAGTATACATTTCTTTCTCTATCATCTTCAATATTTCCATAAACTCTTTTCCTTGCTGTTCATCCCCCAATAAAAATGACATTTGCAATCGAACGGAATAATGCATCATTTTAATAACGGGCTGATCTAATATAGCAAAAGGGTATGACCAGTCAATAGGATAGTCAGAGTTTTGAAGCACATTCATCCATAACCCCATTTCAGCTAAAAAGTCTATTGATAATGCACTTGCATGAATGGAAAATTCCTGCTGTTGGCGATGAATTTCCTGCTGTAAATCCTGAATAGGCGTTCCATTGATGAATTGGATAGCTACGATAAAACAAGAGGCGGCAGAGACCAAATGATGCAAGCCAATCTCCTGACTATTTTGTTGAGCTTTTTGAATATATTGAAGGCTGGATTCATATGGATTTGTCCAATGATTAATAAATATGCCATAGACAAAATAAATACGGCCCTTGATGTAAATATTATTTTGATTCTCAGCAAAGGCGATGGCCATCTTTCCAAAGCGTGTAGATTCTTGAATATTATTAAAACCAGCATTTAAAAGCATGGCATAGTTAATATAGACAACACCACTTTTTGTTCCGTTCCCGTATTTAAGCTGTAATCGCAGCCCCCTCATTAATAAAATACCTGTTAAATTAGGATTGAGCAAAAATGTACTTGCCGTCATATTGATAATCAAATGGATTAACGTATCCATTTCTTTATCTTGAATTGGTGGAAGCTTTAAAAGATCTACATCAGTCTTATTGTGCAAAGCTTTTCTTAATAATAGGTATTCCTTAAAAAGCTGAATTTTTGAGGGATGTTCTGCAATATTCATATTCGTAATTTGCAGACCTTCTATGCCAGCCTCAACCCCTACTGAGGGATTATCTGATTCGATATATAACAAGGTTTTTAAATTATAAATTAATAGCTTTTCTAAAACTGTTTTTGAATGCTGTAATGCTTCCGATAAATGAATTTCTGATACATCATAACGTCCAACTAAATATGCGCACTCTCCTAAGTTAGCATATATTTTTACAGATATTTCACGAAAAGACTTCCAATGATTATCTGGAAGCAGCTCTATACTCGTAGTTAAAAAGTATATGGCACTGTCAAATAGTCCAATTCTTTTCGCCTCAATACCAAGCTTATAATTCCATATTGCTAAATTTTGTTTTTCGTCAGCATTCAATAATTGCTGACCATAGTTAAAATGTTTCACCACTTCACTTAAATGATAGCTATCTACTATATTCGGGATATTTTTCGTTAGTAATTTCCCAATTTGATAATGAAGCTTAGTCCGTTCTTTTTCAGATAAATCTTGATAAGCTACCTGCTGAATACGATCATGTACAAATTGAAACTTCATATGAAATGTATGTAAAATACCTTCATGTTCAAACTTACTAGCCCATTTAAAATGGGCATCCATTGGCACAATAAAGCCATGCTCTACAAGTACACCCAAAAGCTTCAGTAAATCTCGGGCTGAAATGGAAACTAGCTTTAATAGGGAACTAAACTCAAAGCTTTGACCAAAACAAGAGACAATTCTCAAAACCCCTTTGGCGTCTTTATCTAGTGTCGCCATTCTATTTTCGATAAAAGCCAGTAATTCGTTATTAAAAAAGGACTGATTGTATTTATGAATACTAAATTGCCACTCTTTTGTTTCTGTATTGAAAAAGATGGTATTGTTTTGCTGTAATGAGCGAAAAGCTTCTTTCACAAATAACGGATTCCCTTTTGTTAAACGAAATAATTGTGTAGAAATCAGTTTAATCGTATTTGGCTTAGCATGTAATGATTCCTCCAGCCATAACCGTACATCTTCTTCCTCAAGAAAATCTATCTCAATATGCTGATTTGATGGAAAATTATTCAGAAACTTGTAATTCTTTTTTAAATCTCCCTCCTCATTCGATCGAAATGTAGCTATCCACATTAAATAACCTGCTCGATGTTGCTCATACAGCTGGGTCATCATCTCGATTGTACTAACATTTGCCCATTGTAAATCATCCATTAACCATACGATCGGTTTCTTTTGCATGGCAAAGGCCAATAAAATTTTTTGCAAAGAACTAAATATATACGTATGCAGCTGCTTGGCATTTTCACGTACATCTGTTTGAAAACCTGCTTCTTCTTTAAAATACCATCGAAGCTCCGGTAGTAAATAAACGAGTCGATCTGTCACCATTAACTTTACATCATGAAATAGTTTGCGTAATGCCTGTACAGATTTTTCGCCTTCTACATAAACGAGCTTTAATAAATTTCTTAAAGGTTGTACAACAGGTGTAAAGTCATTTTCTAGTTGTAATTGCTCATACTTCATTTCTACAAAATACCCTTTAGCAGCAGCAATGTCTCCCTTTAATGTATAAACAAGCTTAGATTTTCCAGACCCAGCCTTGCCAGAAATCATTACTATTTTTTTATCACCATTTGCCACTTGATGAAACATAGAGGCAAGTTCTGTGATTTGTTGCTTTCTACCATAAAACTTTGTAGAAAGCACCGCATTTAAATGAATGTCATATTCACCTAACTGGAAGTCATGAAATGGTTCATCTGTTAACAGTTTGTGTTGAATTTGTAATAAATCCTCTCTTAATCCAACAGCACTTTGATAGCGTAATTCTGGATTTTTCGCTAATAATTTTTCTACTATACTCCAAATAATAGGATGGGAATAAGGCTGAAGATTTACCAATGAATACGGCACTTTTGTCAGAATTTCATAGATAAGATCAACAGAATCCTTTTTTTGGAAAGGTAATTGACCACTGAGTATTTCGTAAAAAATAATACCGAGCGCATATAGATCAGAACGATGGTCAATTTCTAGATTAACTCTTCCGGTTTGTTCTGGTGCATAATATGGCAGCTGTTCAAGTCGTTCATAGGGATTTTCAATAATGGCGGGAGATTCTGCACCATATTTTAAACTGAATTCAGAACTCAGTAATTTTACTTTTAATGAATTTGGATTAACTAAAATTTGGCTAGGATTCAAATCTAAATAGAGTAAATCACTTTGCTGCATTTTAATACTGGCATTCACAAGCTCAAGCGCAATTTGTAAAAATTGATGCAAAGAAATATGATTATTTTTAAACTCTTGTAAGGGTACTCCATTAAAGTTTTCATAAATGATTGCGTATTGATTGTCAATATAATCTATGGCTATTGGCTTTAACAACCATGGATTTTGTTCATTCGCAAACAATGAAAATTCATATTGCAGCCTAGCTCTCTTTTCAGCTGAATTATGATGAATACTTTTTACTAGTACTAAATTATTGAATGTATCGATATACATTCTTTGCAAGTTCCAATCTTTTTTTGTTTGTAAAAGTATGCAATCATTCACCAGTATGTACCTCCCTTATTCATTTATGTAGCGATTAATTTTGTAACCGCTTTATATTTTTGTAATTTATCTTTTAAATTTATATCTTTGTGTGACTCCCCAGCAAAGCTGAAGACAAAGCTCTCTAACCTCTTTGGGGTGATATGATACTGCACTAATTTCCTAGTAGTCCCATGAAGGTCAAGACATTCATTACTAAATACACAAATTGCAGATGCCTCACAATAATCTGCGATGTTCAACAGCTCCTCCTTACTAGTTGAGATATCTAGTAGAAATGGATAAATTTCTTTTGCGTAAAATAATCCTTCTAATAACAAAATAAAAATATTTGTTCGTAAATCTTGATCAACTATAAAAAGTATAGCATCATTTTTTCTTGTTTCACTTCGTAATTGAAGCAGCATATTATTCAGCAGTTCCTTTAGAGTTTCACGCATATCTTTTAAGCGCATATCCTCCATCACTAGTTGATGTTCAATCACATCAAAAATTTGGTAGATTGGGATATAAATTTTTGTAAAGCACTCATATAACGTATACTGATCCATCAACTGATGATAGTACTTTTCCATCTGATTAATTTCACCATTCATTAAATACTCAGAGAATTTCTGAAATAACTTTTCTGGCGTTTCAACATAATAGGAAATTAACTTGACTACTTTAAGCTGGAAATCAAATGGTAGCCTAAAGATTGTATTAGTATCTAATCTTCTTACAATAGGAAGTAGTGGATACATATTATTGACATTGTCTACTAGAGCATGAGTACCATCTGATAGTAGTACAATTGAATTTTCTGGATAAATGCCAATAAAATCGACAAATCTGGCGAGAAGCTTTTCATCAAGAAGATGCTTTTCTTTATAGATAATTCCCATTGCTTCTGCGGCTCCAACCTCGCATTTATATGGTCTATTTAAGGTAATAGCTGAGTATATATCGATTAGCTGTAATATTAATACTTCCCTAGGTATATCAGATTCCTCTAACCCCTCTGGATATCCCGAGCCATCGATTCGCTCATGATGTGACTTAGCAAGATAAGCAATGGATTCAAGCCCTATATCGCACAATAGTTCATAACCAAACTGTGTATGCTTCTGCATGACTTCAAACTCACTTGGTGAAAGTCTTCCCTCTTTTTTTAAAATAGCAAGTGGTATTTTCAGCTTCCCAATATCGTGAAATAAAAATCCAAGGGCATAATGTTCTAAATTTTGTATGCCTTCTTTTTTGGCAAATAGAGTACATAATGCAAATACGTCAATAGCATGCATATATGTGTATGTGTCATAATTTTTTAACGCTGTAAGCAGTTTTCGATTATGGCTATTTTCCATATAGCGTTGAAATAAATTACGTATAAACAGTATATCGTTCATATTTTTTAATACATGACCATACCGAATCTCCGTGCTCAATTCTCCTAATGCCTGAAGAAAAAGAGAATTATCTGGCTTACTTACAAATGTGCTCTCACGCTGTTTATCGTGAGCTTCCCCTAACAATCCATCCTGTTCAGCTGGTTGATCTGTTTCTACAATGGGTGTCTGAATATAAACATCGTGAACATGGCGATTTTTCAATAATGTTATTATTCTCGCTGTTAATACACTTCCCCTTTTCATCAACAGACGATTTTCGACATGTAAATCTTGCCCAAGAACCAAACCTTCCTGTAAATCAACAATGTTTGTTTTAACTAACTTCAAAAATAACACTCCTCTACTTTTATACATAAATCACTATAAAAGATGAAGGTTAAAATCTGGTTAAATAGTATGTAAATTTTCTAAAAGACATGAGAATATATCCATATAAGGTAAAATACGATGTATATCAATTGAACGTCATAAAAGCATTCATTATGTATAAAGATATTTAGAAAAGGCTGAACGATTTATTATCGTTCAGCCTCATAGTGTTGAAAAATTAAATAGTCAAGGGACTTTTTGTGAATATTTAGTTAAAATGAAGGTGATTTCCGTTCCAG